>JAHYIR010000034.1 GCA_019429305.1 Candidatus Cloacimonadota bacterium | reverse complement strand
TTACTCAGCTAGTAGATCATGTTTTTTTTCTTTTTCATTTGTGTGTATTGGTGATATTATTAGTGTGTTTCGTGGACAATGCTTGCTTAACTTCCAATGGACTTGCTAAACCTTCTTTAGTTTTCACTAATAACCACATAGCTAATAGCTAATTTCCAACTTTCTTTCTTGACATTTTTCATAACGTAGAATACAAAGCAAATCAATATAGGATTGAAACCCTTTATTAATGAGTTTTTTTGAGGTTGGAAACAAAACCCTAAATCACCGTTTTTAATTTGCGGAGGTGACGGGGCGAAGCTCTATCCAGACGTCTTGGATCTTTCTTGCTCTACTCCCTATGGACTTGTTTTTGCTTCTTTAATTTACCCAGATCACTGATCAAAGGTCACGCTTTTTCTTGCTCAGCTTCCACGAGTTCAAATTATACATTGTACATTTTACATTATAAATTGCTGCGAAGCAGCTTCACTCCCTACGGCTTTTCACTAATAGCTATTAGCTAATAACTATTTTTCCTTGCTATTCATCCATAGGCAATATATAATCAAATATATGAAATCAAAAATATCTCACACATTTGAAGAAGCTGCTAAATATAGCAGAGAACAGTATCGAAATATGACTCCGGAGCAACGACTCGAGCTCATTCAGATACTAAGAGAGCAATGGATCAGATTAAATCATCAGGAAGAAGAGTATCGTGCAAGTAGAGAAGGACTTCGAAGAGTTTGTAAAGTTATTAAACGAAAGTAAAGTCCGCTATTTGATAGTAGGCGCTTATGCTGTCGGTTTTCATGCAGAACCGAGAAATACAGGCGATATAGATATCTGGGTTGATTCAACACCTTTAAATGCCGACAAAATAATTGCTGTTCTTCACAACTTTGGTTTTAGTACTCTGGGAATAACCAAAGAAGATATACTCAACCCTGATTCTGTTATCCAGCTCGGCTATCCCCCAGTCCGAATCGACATGTTAACATCATTGACCGGTTTAGACTTTGACATAGCTTTTAAAGCAAGGGTAGATGCGAATTTTGGCACTACAACTGTGAGTCTGATCTCTCTGCAAGACCTGATAAAGAATAAGGAAGCTACAGGAAGAACAAGAGACCTGGCAGATGCAGAACTTCTCAGAAAATATCTCAAACAAGATAATCAGCAATAAATAATAAATCACACTTCACTCCCAATGGACTTGCTATTATCCCAGTGGTTTTTTTTCTAATCACTGATAACAGATAACTGATCACTATTTTCCTTACTTTTACTCCCTTTGGTTTTTTATTATACATTGTACATTCAACATTATAGATTGCTGCGAAGCAGCTACACTTCCGCTGGAGCATCTGTGTTCATTCTTTTTTAATCTGTGTAAATTAGTGGACGATGCTTGCTTCACTTCCAATGGACTTGCTTTTACTCCCTTTGGCATTCCCGTAACTCGTAACACATAACTCGTAACAATTTTTTGGCTAATCCATTGACAAACCATTAGGAAGGAGCGTAGTCGGCTCGAGCCGACTCCCCTGCTCCCTAAGGGTATAATACATCTATATCTCAGGTATTTCTCTTGTATTCGAGCCTATTTGTGGCATCATTCGTGTGCATTAGCCCCATATTTTGTCATATCGAGTGTAGTCGAGATATCCCATCTTTGCTTGCTTTGCTTCGTAGTTAGTCGGTAATGAGATCTCTCCATTGTGAAAGACCCACTGCGTGAGTCTTTCTCCAGTCGAGATGACAAAATACTATTACCTTGCTATCCTTCCAATGGACTTACTTTTACTCCCTTTGGCATTTTATTATACATTGTACATTTTACATTATAAATTGCTGTGGAGCAGCTACACTCCCTCCGGCTTTTTACTATTAACTAGTAGCTATTAGCTAGTAACTATTTTTTCTTGCTATCTTCCCAGTGTTTTTTTTCTGATCACTGATTACTGATCACAGTTTTTCTTGCTTATCTCCCTATGGAACTAAACCCTAAACACTCAACTCTAAACTCTTGCTCTTCTCCTGCAGGATTTTACTAATAACTTTGAAGATATGCTTAAAAAGAACCTTTTCTACTTCTGGCTCTTAATAATAATCATCGTAAATCTGGTTCCTGTCGGAACAGGCAATATCAACGAACTTGCTTCCGGAAAAGGTTGGAGTTTTCGGATTGATTATATCTTCCACTTTTTTGGGTTCTTTATCCTCCCAGTTTTCTATTACTTAGGTTTAAAATATGGCAAACTAACACATAACACCAGGCAATATATAAAGATAATTCTTATCTCGTTGTTTTTTGCTGTTTTAGTTGAGTATATCCAAAAATTTCTTCCGTATAGAGCTTATAATCCCGTAGATCTATTTTACAATATAATGGGAGTCATAGTCGGTTTTTTTGTTTTCCACACATTTATATATAAGTTAATAAATTCTAATATAGTTGGGGTATTTGAAGGTGATAACGCGTTATCAAGAAAGGATATGTAGAGTATGAAGTATGAATTTGATGTTTCAGTGATAATTCCTGCCTATAATGAAGAAGTGGGAATAAAGAATACTCTTGAGAAACTGACTAACCTGAGTTTTAATAAAAAAGTTGAAGTTATTGTAGTTAATGATGGATCAACCGACAGGACAGCCGAGATCTCAAAGCAATTTTCTGTAAGAGTTATCAACCATACGATCAACAAGGGATATGGTGCTTCATTGAAAACAGGCATCAGAAAAGCAAAAGGGGAAAAGGTAATTTTTATGGATAGTGACGGACAGCATGACCCATCTTATCTACCTCAAATGATCGAAATGTTAGATGATTATGAAATGGTGATCGGAGAGCGCGATAAAGATTCACATCAGGTTAAATCACGACTTGTCGGTAAAACATTTATCCGGCTGATCGGCGAGTATCTTGTAAGTCAGAAGTTACCCGACTATAACTCGGGATTACGTGGCTTCCATCGTGATCTAATTTTTAGGATGCTGCATGTCATGCCTAATGGTTTCTCGTTTTCAACAACATCTACGTTAGCATTCTTAAAAGAGGGTTATCAGATCGGAACTTTTCCCATCACCGTGAAAGAGAGAGAGGGAAGAACAAGCAGTGTAAAATTCTTTAAGGATGGGGCAAAGACTCTTCTCTTGCTAACAAGGGTAATTATGCTCTTTAATCCGTTAAAAATATTCTTTCCTGTAAGTGTTTTTATAACCACTTTCGGCTTTTTTTGGGGGTTATCTAATTATATTCATGTTCAGAGGTTTTCTAATACAGGGGTAATCCTCTGTATCATAGGTGTTTTGATTTTCCTTATCGGACTACTGGCAGATCAGATAGCTATTCTTAACAGGAAATGAGTAGTAAAAGATCATTCCGGATCAATTCCTGGAAAGACAAAGATGTCGAGTATCACTGGGATTCGGCAGCAGATATCTATGTTAAGGAAAATGAGAGAGTAAAGGATACTCATGCCCAGAGATTCAGAGAAACTATCCCCTTGCTCCGATTAAAAGAGGGATCAAGAATTCTGAACATCACCAGCAGGGATTGTGAAGCAAATGACTTTATTCTTAAGGCAAATCCTCATGTTAGCATAGAAAATGCAGAGATATCACAGGGTTTAATAAATGTGGCTGCCCGTTTAAGACCCGAAGCTAAGCAGACAAAGATATCTTCCTATTCAGAATTACCTTATGAAGATTCCTGTTTTGATAGAATTCTCTCATTAGAGACTCTGGAGCATGTATCAGAGCCGATCAACTTTTTAAAAGAACTATATCGAGTATCAACTCCCGAAGCTCTACTGGTTTTAAGTTGCCCCCCCTTAACAAGTGAGATCCCCTATCAGATCTATACTTGCCTCTTTGGTGGACATGGCGAAGGACCACATCGTTTTCTTCCTTCGCCAGAGGTGAAAGAGATGTTCAAAGAAACCGGTTGGAAACTTATATATCATAAAGGTACGGTCTTGCTGCCGGTAGGACCTAAAATATTACGTGAATGGTCAGAAAAATTGATCATTAAATTTCAAGATACCTGGTTATCAGAATTAGGGATCAGGCAGATATACGTTTGTGAAAAAAATTGATGTTTTAAAAGAAACGATCAGATCAGGTCTGTGTAATCGCTGTGGGTCGTGTGTTGGTCTATCTGAAGGGAAAATAGTCTTCAATGATCGAGAAGGTGCCTATCTGCCCGATATTATTGAAGAAGTAGATGAAAAGACTGCAGAATTGATCAATGAGGTATGTTCAGGGCGAAAATTCGATTTTCCAGTTAACAGAGATAGAATTTTTGGTGCAGATGTTCTTTCTCACGAATATATAGGTGCATATAAAGATTTTTCTATTGGATATGCTACAGAAGAAGAGATAAGAAGGTTAGCAGCCAGTGGTGGAATTCTAACTACTATCCTGTTATTTCTCTTAAGATCGGGTGAGATCGATGGTGCTGTAGTAACCAGGATGTCAAAAACCAAACCATGGCTGACAGAACCGGTTATTGCCAAAACAGAGGAAGAAATCATTGCTGCTGCCCAGAGCAAGTATATAATAACCTCTGTTAATGAGATCATACCGGAAATTTCCAGTTTCGCAGGTAATCTCGCTTATGTCGGTTTACCCGGACAGGTTCAGTCTATAAGATCATTACAACGATTAGATCATCCGGCAGTAAGAAAAATTAAATACTTTTTTGGTCCCTTTTATGGAAATACCCTGCATTTTTCATCAATTGTGAGTTTTCTGAGATCGCATGGAATAAAAGATTATACTCAAATCGCAAAGCTGTATTTCCGCTATGGTGAATGGCCCGGGAATATGAGAGTAGAGCTGAAAGACGGTCAAATATTCCAGATGAAGAAGTTCTATGCTAATTACCTGATCCTCTTTCATATAGTAAAAAATAGTCTTCTCTGCACAGATCTGACGAATGAGTTTACCGATATTTCAGTCGGAGATGCCTGGGCTCCAGTTTATGAAGAACGGGGTAAGGGCTTTTCTCTGATCATTACCAGATCAGATGCCGGGAAAAGAATCATAGATAAGATGAAACAAGATAATCTGATCGAAACGTTTCCTATTGATCTTGATCAAGCCATAGAGATGCATAGTCACGGATATGATCTGAAAAAAAGAGGATCTTTCATTAGATTGAAGTTTTTAAGGTTCTTGGGAAGACCGGTACCTGACTATGGTTACAGAATAGATAATTTCAAAATGACGCGATATCTGATGGAATTTATGATAGATATGCTGTTTCTTTTGTGTTCCACCAGATTTGCCAGATTTGTAATAGACCAGATCCCTCCTGCGTTCATGGGCAAAGTATTTGAGAATGCCAGAAAACGTTGGAAAAAAGGGACGAGAAAAATTAAAACCTACAAACTTTGATATTCGATAGATATTATACGAAAGGGTTATCTTATTAATTATATTGCACTCTCTTTTGACATTGAAGATTGGTATCATACACCGGCTATAAGTGGCGCTTCTTTTTCATTATACAAGAAATTAGAAGATTTTTTCCTCAGTCATGGCAAAGACAATATTGATTGTATTACCGATGAAACCATAAGAATATTACAAATACTTGATGACTATAAGATAAAAGCTACTTTCTTTATTGTAGCAGACGTAGCACAGAGATATCCAAAATTATCTGAGGCATTAAAAGAGACAGATCACGAGATAGGTGTTCATAGCTTAACTCACCAATCGGCAATAGATTATAAGAATAAGAATCCTCTTGAACCGATAGAAAAATGGTTTGATGAGCTGAAAAGATCTAAAAAAATATTGGAAGATATATTTGACAGGGAAATTATCGGTTTTAGAGCACCTAATGCTTACTTTGCTAATTGGATGGTTCCTTTATTGGCACAATTGGGATTTAGATATGATTCATCAGTAGTTTATAACAGCTTCTATAATAAAACTAACGTAGTTTTAAGAAATATTCCGACAATGCCTTACCGGATCAACTCTGAAACTCTCGGACAGAAGAATCCAGATTCGGATCTTTATGAATTGCCATGGAGTTATTATAAGCTCAGCAATAAGATAATATTACCCGGTGGTGGTGCCTTTTTCTTCCGATTAATGGGCTTCGGTTATTTCAAAAAGGTTATTGACCAAGCACTAAAAAAAGGTGATACAATGTTTTATCTGCACCCTTTAGATATTTCTCAGAAGAGAGTACCCTTGGCAAATCCGAGACATCGTCCTTTTTTCTGGATCAATAAGGGGATAAGAACAGAACGGAACTTAATAAAACTTTTAAGCAATTATTCTCAAAGGTTTAAGACCTGTAAAGAGATCTACGAAAGACACATTGATGAAAAGATACCTCAAAATAGTTAAATGGTTCTTTCAAATAGTAGCAACAATAATATTGCTTTATGTTGCGTTACAACGATTAGAAACTGATAAGCTCTTGCAGGTTCTTTCCGAAATTAACTTATTGTTATACTTACCTATACCGATCATTCTGATCATAGATCTTTTTATCAATAGCTACAGGATTCTATCATTATATAAGTTTTATGGAGTAGAAACCGATATCTTCAGCGTATTTAAGGTCAAGTTTCATGGTTTCTTTTTTTCACTGATTTTCCCCCTATTTGGAGATGCCTATAAGATCCAATCTTTTAAAACCCTCTATAGAGCGAGTTATCTAAAAAACTCGCTTGTTGTATTTTTAGACCGTCTTCTTTACACATTCTCACTAACGTTGATTCTTCTTCCTGTGTGGCTTTTAAGTCTCATAGAAGTTGGTACAATTCTTCAGCTGATCTTAGTAACTCTATTTGTTATTGAGATGATACTGCTATATATCTTAAATCAACCTGTAGCTTTGAACTGGATAAATAAATTCTTAAGCACTATAAACAGAAAACTTCAAATCCTGAAGTTTGCTTATGAATCAAAGGATCAATATTTGAGAACGATCACCACAAATACTGTTATAGCTGCTTTAAGGCATTCTCTTATTGCCATTATTTACATTTTAATTGCCTACTCAGTTATTCATAACCTCTCTTTTAGTATTGTTGGATTTGCTTTTACCGTTTTTACCATAATGATAAGTAAAATACTCCCCGTCTCTATCGGAGGTATCGGTTTACGTGAATTTATTGCTGTGTCGATCTTTCCTCAGATAGGCGTTTCAGCAGAACATGCATTCTTGATCGCCTTTATTATGTCATCGATCATGATATTACAGGGACTGGTTAGCGGTTTATCACTCCTCTCTGGACAGATCTTTAAAATGAACAAGGTTATAGAATAGGCAACAGTTTAAGATAATATATGATCTTCTGTTTTATAAATACATGCTCTCATTCAAGCCTTTAGAAAAAGACAACATATCTGAATGGAATACTTATGTCTTTGGACATAAATCTTCGGAAGTTTTCCATCTTGCAGAATGGGCTTTCGTCTATAAAGATACATATAATTACACACCTTATTATTACTTTCTACTGGAAGATGACAGAATTGTTGGTGTGCTTCCCTTCATTCATCAAACCGGGATTTTTAAAAATATCATTACCACCCCACCGGCAGGTATTCTCCTTAATAATGTAGATAAGTATAAAGATGCTCTATACTCTTTTGTTAAGGATTTACAACAAAAACTGAAGTCATCAAACCTTGTGCTGTATAATAATTACAGATTATCTACAGAAATGTCAGTATCTGAAGAGAATGTTCGTATTTATAAACCAATGCCTTCTAATGTAGAGGACTTACGCCAAAGTATTGGGAAGAAACATCGCAGAAATGTCAGGATTGCCACTGATTTAGGATTATACCATACTGTATCACAACCTGCAGATGACAGGATCGATATCTTTTATCAGGTATATTTACGTAACTACCGAGATTTAGGCACTCCGGTTAACTCAATAAATTACTTTAAAAAACAGGCTGAATATCTTGGTGATTACATCCGCATCTTGATAGTCGAAAAAGACGAACTCCCAATAGGAGCAATGTGGCTACTCAAATACAAGGATCAGATCATCAGTACTGAAGCAGCAACTCTGCGCAATTTTTTCTCTACACGGGTAAATGATTATCGGTTTTATCAAGCATTTAAGTACTCCCTTGAAAATGGGGTTAAAGAGTATAATATGGGGAGGAGCCAAAAAGATACGGGAGCTTACAATTTCAAAAAATCTTGGGGAAACTGCCTGATAACGGATTATCCTCTTTATAGTACCAAAAAGAAACTGGATATACAGGAGAAAAGAAAGATATACAGCATAATGATCAAAGTATGGAAAAACTCTCCTGTTTCGTTTACCAAACTCATTGGTCCCATAGTAAGAAAAAATATGTATCTGGAGTAAATACTCAATGGCAAAGATTTACGATTTTTTATTAAAAAACCGTGTGTTAATTCTTTTTATTTTGTTTGTTTTTTCCTTTGCATTAAGAGTTTCATTGACTTATCGAGAGTATTCTTTGCACGGTACGTCATATTGGCAGGATGCTTTATATTATCTGAATCAAGGTGTAAGTTTTGCAGAGGGTGATTTTTATCCCGATTTCGGTCCTCGAGAAGTAATGCGATCAGGACCGGTTTTACCAATAATAGTAGCATTTTCTAAACTTGTAACAGGAGACCCGATCTGGCTTACACTTGTATTTAATTGTCTCTTTAGCGCCCTTTTAGTCTATGTTCTTTTCTGGATAGGTTTCAAGCTGGTAGGTCTCACAGCTGGATATCTAATGGCATTATGGTCTGTTTTCAACATCAGTATAATTAAGTTTAACTATCAAATTCTCAAAGAACCGCTTATCTTTCTCTTATTACCTTTGGCTATACTCTGTCTGATCAATATTTATCAAAAAAGAAATATTCTGCTAAATGTTATTCTCTCTTCTTTTATCTTCTCTCTTCTTATTCATACTGATGAAAGGTTCTTTATCTATACTCCGGTATTTCTGCTTTGCGTTTTTTTTGTTTCACAAAAAAAGTTGAAGATCCAGCACTCTTTTCTCTGGTTATTAGTTTTAGTTGTTACTATGATCCCCTGGACGATAAGAAATTACAAGCAATTTGGCGAAATAATGATTCTTACTCCGAGAACTACAGCTTTTACTTCAAAGATTTGGGGTACAGACTTTGCAAAAGTTCACTTTGATTCAGAAGAGGGTATCGAACAAGAAATAACACGTCGTGAAGAATATGCAGTAAGGGCAGCAGATAGATTCGGAGTCGAACCACGAAGATTTGGAAAGTATGAAAAGTACTTAAAGTCTTTCCAGCATTACTGGCAACCAACCTTTTTTAGATTAACATATATACAATATGGATTCAGACCGGTTAAGTGGTCTTTAGCTCATAACACGATAAGCATATTATTCTATGGGATTTTTCTTCCCTTCTATATTCTAGGGATACTATTTGCTGCGATCAGAAAAAAATGGCTGATCATCTTTCTGGCAGCTCTCCCATTCATCCATAGTTTACTTCATGCCTATATGATCTGGCCCCTCGAACGGTATCGTCTCCCCATGAACTTTCTCGTTGTTCTTGTTGCTCTCTGGTTTTTCCTTACCTATATTCTTAAGAGCAAAAATGTGGAAATAAACAAGAAAATTGTGAATGGAGAATTGAGAGTTGAGAATTAAAGAAAGGTTTAGCGCTTCGCTGTTGAGAAGGTTGAGGTTAAAGAAAAAGGTTGAGAGAGTTTAGCGCTTCGCTGTTGAGAAGGTTGAGGTTAAAGAAAAAGGTTGAGAGAGTTTAGCGCTTCGCTGTTGAGAAGGTTGAGATAAATTAATTATGAAAGAAGAAAGAACATTTGCTTTTGAGAAGTTGAGGGTATGGCAAGATTCCAGATCTTTTGTAACTAAAATCTATCTTCTGACTAAAGAATTTCCTAAAGAAGAAAGATATGGGTTAGTTGATCAGTTGCGTAGAGCTGCAATTTCTATTAGTTCCAATATTGCGGAAGGCTCCTCTCGCATCTCATTTAAAGACCAATCTCACTTTTATCAAATAGCTTATTCCAGTTTAATGGAAGTTCTTAATCAAATTATAATCTGTTTAGATCTAAATTACCTAACAAAAGATGACTATAATTCTTTTAGATCAGACATTGAAAGTCTCTCATATCAGATTAACCAACTTCGCAAAAGTGCCCTATCTAAACTATCTCAACCACCCAGCACTAAACCTTCTCAACAATCTCAACAGCGAAGCTCTCAACCTTCTAAACCTTTCTCAACGGAGTAATAATGCCAACCTACCTAATAACCGGCGGCTCCGGCTTTATCGGAGCCAACTTCATCCATTATCTTTTCAAGAAATCCGATTTCCAAGGTAAAGTCGTTAATGTCGATAAATTGACCTACGCCGGAAATCCTGAGAATCTCACTACTATCGAGCAAAAATATGGTGGTTCTCGCTATTTCTTCGAGCAGCAGGATATCTGTGACGAGCTAGAAATAGAGAGGATTTTTAAGAAATATCAATCCGATGTAGTTGTCAATTTTGCTGCTGAGTCACATGTAGATCGATCTATAGACGGTCCAATGGAGTTCATCAATACCAATATATTCGGTACTGCTATTCTGCTCCAGAATGCCTTACATCATTATAGAAAACTAAGTGATGATAAGAAAAAAGCTTTCCGGTTTCATCATGTCTCGACTGATGAAGTTTATGGCTCTCTGGGCGATGAAGGACTCTTTGCAGAAACCACACCCTATGATCCTAGTTCGCCCTATTCTGCCTCCAAAGCATCATCCGATCATCTTGTACGTGCCTGGCAGAGAACTTTCGGGTTACCTATCTTGATCACCAACTGCTCGAATAATTATGGTCCTTATCAATTCCCTGAAAAATTAATTCCTTTGATGATCCTTAACTGCCTTGCCCATAAACCTTTACCTGTTTATGGCAAGGGTCTCAATGTCCGTGATTGGCTTTATGTTAACGATCATTGTGAAGCGATCAAAACCGTCATCGAGAAAGGTGAACCGGGAGAAACTTATAACATCGGTGGCAATACTGAGCTGAAGAATATCGAGATAGTGCATACTATCTGCGAGATCCTCGATGAGGTCGAACCATCATCTCAACTCAAAACTTACAAAGAACTAATAACTTACGTAGCAGATCGCCCCGGACATGACCTCCGCTATGCTATAGATGCTTCCAAGATCCAAAAAGAACTTTGTTGGACTCCGAAAGAAACTTTCCAAACCGGCATCCGTAAGACAATCCAGTGGTATCTCGATAACCGTCAATGGTGGAAGAATATCCAGGAAAAGAAGTATCAGCAGGAGAGACTTGGAGTAATAAAAAGTTGAGAGAGTTTAGCGCTACGCTGTTTAGATAGTTGAGAAGAAAGAAATAAAAAGTTGAGAGAGTTTAGCGCTACGCTGTTTAGATAGTTGAGAAGAAAGAAATAAAAAGTTGAGAGAGTTTAGCGCTACGCTGTTGAGAAGGTTTAGAAAGTTTAGTTAGAAATGATATGAAGAAAGAGAATACATATGCTTTTGAGAAGTTAAGAGTTTGGCAAGATTCTAGAGCTTTTGTAACTAGAATTTATCTTTTAACAAAAGAATTTCCTAAAGAAGAAAGCTATGGAATGATTGATCAGTTGCGTAGAGCTGCAATTTCTATTAGTTCTAATATTGCAGAAGGCTCTTCTCGTATCTCATCTAAAGATCAATCGCACTTTTATCAAATAGCTTATTCCAGTCTGATGGAAGTTCTCAATCAAATCATAATCTGTTTAGATCTTAATTACATAACAGAAGATGACTATAATTCTTTTAGATCAGATATTGAAAGTCTCTCATATCAGATTAACCAACTTCGAAAAAGTTCTCTATCTAAACTCTCTCAACCTTCTCAACCGCGAAGCACTCAACCTTCTCAACCGCGAAGCACTAAACCTTTCTAAACTCTAAACTTTTATTTCCATGAACAATCCCTCACTAAACAACGATCCCATCGATGCCGTAATAACCTGGGTTGACGGAAACGATCCGAAGCACATTAATAAGCGACAGCAATATTCGCAAGTGATCGATGAACAAATTACTCACTGTGCTGCTCTTGAAGGTAGATTTTTAGAAGTAAATGAAGTTAAATACTGTATTTACTCTATCAGAAAATTTGCTCCCTGGATAAGAAACATATTTTTAGTTACTGATGAACAATGCCCAGATTGGCTAACAGATGAGAAAAAAATAGAATTAGGGGTTTCGGTTATTGACCATAAGATTATTTTCCGTGATCATCTACAATATTTACCAACCTTTAACTCGCTTTCGATAGAAACATTATTATGGAAGATTCCCGGTCTTTCTGATAAGTTTATTGCCTTTAATGACGATTTCTTTATCATTAATCCTACAGCTGCAGAAGATTTTTTTCATGAAGATAAAACAGTTGTCAGGGGAAGTTGGAAAAGTAATGAGAATTTGACGATGAATAGATCAATACGACTCTTCAAACATTTCATTAAACTAAGAAGTATAAAAAGAATTTCTTGGTCGGTTAATAACTACCAAACTAACGGAGCAATAGTAACAGGATATAAAAAGGAACACTTTGAAGTTGTTCATTCTCCTTATCCTGCTAAAGTATCGGTATTAGACAAATTTTATGAAAACAATAAACAGGTTTTAGAAGACTATGTCAAACATCGTTTTAGGCATAAAGATCAATCATCTTCACTGGTTATTCATACACATTTAGCTTTAAAGAATAACAAAGCAGAGATTCGAGACGGCAATGATTCTCTATTGATGATACCCCGGAAAGGTGGATTGCAGCACGAAAGATACAAGTTTGACCTGATCAGGAAAGGTAATAGTAATATCAAATTTCTTTGCTTTCAGGATCTTTATTATCTGAAACAGGAAAATTCTCATGAATTTGCAGAGGTTATCGATTACCTCGATAAAATTATCATGTCGAATGAATCAAGAAAAATATAGTTATTATAACTATTTCAACAGAGAAATGCTAAACCTACTAAACAGCGAAGCACTAAACCTTCTAAACTTTAACTCTAATGTCCCTCAAAGATAAAACAGTATCCGGTCTTACTTGGAGTTTTATTGATAATTTTGCCAAGCATGGTGTGCAATTTATATTTGGTATAATTTTGGCAAGATTACTTACTCCCAGAGAGTTCGGGTTGATCGGCATGACTACTTTTTTTGTTGCTTTTTTACAACCATTTGTTATCAGTGGGTTGCCTCATGCTCTGATAAGAAAAAGTAAATGCACGCAAGAAGATTATTCTACTGTTTTTTATTACAATTTCGTTGTTAGTATTGTTGTCTATGCTATATTGTTTCTGTCTGCCGGAGTTATCAGTAATTTTTTTGATGAACCAAAGTTGAAGTTAATAATAAGGGTATCAAGTTTGGGGATAATTATTAGTTCAGTATCTATTGTTCAGGGTGTAATCCTGTCCAAGAGAATTGATTTTAAGCTTCTTACCAAGATTTCCATAATATCGGCTTTAGGAGCAGGTATAATCGGTGTTGTTATGGCTTATCGTGGATTTGGTGTCTGGAGTTTGGTTGCGAAACACCTGATGATCGCTCTGATCACTACTTTATTACTATGGATTTGGAACAAATGGCGACCTTCTTTGGTCTTTAGCTGGCAATCTTTCAAAGAGATGTTTTCTTTTGGTTCAAAACTTTTAGCGAGTAGTTTGTTGGATACTATTCATCGACACATATATCTCTTAGTTATTGGTAAATATTTCTCTGCTGAGGAATTAGGCTATTATACACGAGCCACTCAGTTTAAAAAACTACCCTCCGAAAACATTACTCGTGTTGTCCAACGTGTCAGTTATCCGGTACTTGCCTCGATCCAAGAGGATATCCCTCGCTTAAAAGCATCATATCAGAAACTGATCAGAAGTACTATGTTTATAACTTTTGTCTCGATGATCGGGATGGCAGCAGTTGCCAAACCTATGGTTCTTACTCTAATAGGTGAACAATGGTTGCCTTCGGTGATTTATCTGCAGTTGCTCTGTTTCGTTGGTATGTCGTATCCACTACAGGCGATCAATCTCAATATGCTGCAGGTTCAGGGGAGGAGTGATCTTTTTTTAAAACTGGAGATCATCAAAAAGCTTCTAGTTATACCTACGATCTTTGTTGGGATATTCTTAGGCATTAAGATCATGATTGGATTGATGTTTTTTAATACATTGATTGCTTTTTTCATAAACAGCAAATGGAGCGGCAAATTTATCGGATATTCTTCTCTGGATCAACTAAAAGATATATTTCCATCTTTCCTAGTCGCTATTAGTATGGGATTACCTGTTTTTATGGCAGGTCAATTTCTTAGGACCTCTCCATTGGTAACTTTAACATTTCAAATACTACTCGGAGCTGTTTTAACGCTGGGATTGACGGAAATATTCAGAATGAAGGACTATCTTTTAATAAAAACAATTGTTATGGAGAAGATATTCAAGAAATTTGGTAAAGACAATGAAAAAAGATATTGAAAAACCGGTTTTCGTAACTCAACCGGCATTGCCACCATTGGAAGAATTTGTGGAATCTCTCAAGCAGATCTGGGATAGTAAAATAATTACCAATAATGG
>JAHYIR010000033.1 GCA_019429305.1 Candidatus Cloacimonadota bacterium | reverse complement strand
TGCAAGAGTCACGCTGGTTATCTATAACTCGCGCGGACAGGTGGTGAGAGAACTGCTCAACAGACATTACTGCTCTGAAGGGTATCACAGCATCCTCTGGGATGGTAAAGACCAATATGGAAGAATGGCATCTTCCGGAGTCTATCTCTACAGTATGGAAACCGATAGAGGCTTCCGTGACATTAGGAAGAAGGTACTTCTGAAATAGAAACATATAGGGAGAGGCAGCGACTCTGCCTCTCCCGTTTTCATCAATCACTTGGAGGTTAAGATTAAATATTCAGGGATGGTTTTAATTTTAGCAATATTCAGTGTGAGTCTTATGGCACAAACAGCCGTGCCCCCTCCGGCGGGTGACAGAACATTCGATGATCCTTATGAAATAGTATCTCTGGAAAATCTCTATTGGATAGTGGTAAGTGATGATGTGGTTTATAATCCTAATCAGGCTGTAGATGGTCAAGTCACTATATTCAGACAGAAGACATAGACGCATCTGATAGTATTAACTGGTTTGATGGGCAGGGATGGCAACCCATAGGTATATGGGTTAGTCCAAACGACCCTGATAACTCGCCATTCACCGGCTCTTATAACGTGCTGTCAACGGAATTTTAAAATACGCCAGTTTCGGAACTAAAAAGTGCACCACTTTATTACTTGATTAGGCCATTGTTTTACAATCGACTTTCTTTGCTTTTTAAAATTTACTGAGGGGACTTTTAAGTAAGTGAAAAAATGGTGGAGCATAGGGGGATCGAACCCCTGACCTCATGACTGCCAGTCATGCGCTCTCCCAGCTGAGCTAATGCCCCACGTGGGATAAAAATTACCATTCTGATTTTTTCGTCAAGAAGAATTGCTCACCTGTTTGATCTATAAAGATACAAACCTGAGCAGGTAGTTAGGATGAAGTTATCATTTTATCGTTAACCTTTAGGGAGGGATATAGTCGGATATATCCGACTATATTACATCCTAAAGGTAAATTATTGGAATATAGGGTAGTTAGGGGGTTTTGGAAAATGAATAACAGAAGGTGAGGTTAAGTTTGTAATTCTTAGTTGACTTCGTCGAACTCGGAAGCAGCCACGAAGCCACCTGACAAAAGTAATGGTAGCAAGATGGATAGAGTTACGTGTTATGTGTTACGTATGAATAATCCTGTGTTGACTTCGTCGAGCTCGGAAGCAGCCACGAAGCCACCTGACAAAAGTAATGGTAGCAAGATGGATAGAGTTACGTGTTATGTGTTACGGGTTACGGGGAAAGGTAAAGGGAGGAGAAGCAGGAAGAGAGTTATTAGCTATGTAGTTATAAAAAAAAGTGTTACCTGTTACGGGTGATGTGTTACGGGGAAAACCTACGGATGGGGTAGCTAGATGAAAAATGTTACGTGTTAAGTGTTACGAGTTACGGGTAAAGAAAATGGTACGAAAAAGATAAGAAATCATAATCATGCTGTAAAGTGAAAGGGATGAGTTACATATTTCCGAGTTTTTTGTTGACAGAGAGGTTATGGAGATATTTTGAAGTGATGTTGAGAATTTGGACAAGATAAGTGATCGTAATGAATGATAAAAATATAGATCTTAATAGCATCGAAACCAATTATCGGGAGATACTTGATAATGTTTCCCGGGCTGCAGAAAGAGCAGGAAGAGATGCATCAGAGATCAAGATAGTAGCGGTAACGAAGACACACTCGCCGGAAGTTATCGATGCCGGTATAAGAGCCGGAATAAGTATCATTGGTGAGAGCAAGGTCCAGGAAGCTGAGAAGAAACTTCCGCAGTTAAAAGAAAAATACCAGGAGTTTCATTTTATTGGGCATCTGCAGAAGAATAAGATCAATAAGCTGTTGAGTTTAGAACCGGCTTTGATCCATTCCATAGATAAGATATCCACTGCGAAAGCTCTAAACAATGCTTTAGAGCGAGAAGACCGTCAGCAGAAGATACTCATACAGATAAATACTTCCGGAGAGGAGAGTAAATTCGGTCTTCCGGCAGATCAAGTGATCATAAAGGAGTTTGTCCGGCAGGTGAGTCTTTTCGAAAGATTGGAGATAAGTGGTTTAATGACAATCGGTAAGTTCACTGATGACAGAAAGGAGATCAGACAATGTTTTTCTCTGCTCCGTCAGTATTTTGAATCTTTGAAAGAGGAAACTATTCCGGGTGTTAAGATGGAAATACTCTCTATGGGTATGACCGAAGATTATGAAATTGCTGTTGAGGAAGGAGCGACAATGTTAAGAATTGGAACTGCTATATTTGGTCAACGTTTAGAGAAAGGTCTATAGGGAGAGATCGGATGTTATCACATTATATTGTAATCGGACTGCTCATAATCGTATCTTACGCTATAGGATGCTTTTCTACAGCTAGATTAATAGCCCGTCATTTCAAACAACTAAATATCTATAAGGTAGGAACCGGTCATCCGGATACCGAGAACATATATCAAAATGTCAGCAAGTTATTGGGGTTAATGGTTGGGGCAGTTGATGTGGGTAAGATATATTTATATCTTCTTATACTGCAGGCAATATTTACCCGTTTACAACCGGAAGTAGTAGAGCATAGTACACTTCTCATGGTTTATGGATTTGCTATGATCGTTGGACACTGTTTCCCGATAACTAACCGTTTCAAAGGGGGGAGAGGTCTGTTCAGCTATATCGGTTTTGCTTCTTTTTTTGTATTTAAACCGATGTTGATCGTAGTTGTCATTGCCATACTTGCAATTTCATTGTTTAAACAGATCCGCTTTGCGCAATATATGATAGTGCTGTTACCACCATTTGTGAGTTATCTGTTTCCGGGCACATATCGTGAATTTTTTTCGCGACTGATCTTATTCGCCATCTTGATGGGGATCATGAATTTTTTTGTATCGAAAAGACTGGGTGAGATATGAGCGAACTGAAAGTCAGACCGATCAAGAAGAAGAGGGATATCAAGCGGTTCATTTTATTTCCCTTTTCACTCTATGAGAGAGATTCTTGTTGGGTACCACCTTTGATAGGTGACCAGATGAAGTTTTTCAATCCAACAAAGAACCCTTATTATGACCATTCGGAAGTATGTCTGTTCTTAGCAGAACGAGATGGCAAGATCGTAGGCAGGATAACAGCTCATACTAATAAACAACACAATGTTTTTCATCAGGACAAGGTAGGATTTTTCGGGTTTTTCGAATGTATAAATGATCAGACAGTAAGCAATGAACTGTTTAGAGTTGCCTCGGAGTGGCTTAAAGCGCGAGGTTGTGATACTATCAGAGGACCGATGAACTTATCGGTCAATGATGAGGTTGGTTTACTGGTGGACGGTTTTGCAACCCCTCCTTTCGTCATGATGCCTTACAACCATCAGTATTATGAGGAATTAATCCTTAAAGCGGGATTAACTAAGAGTAAAGACCTCTATGCTTATCATCTCATTTCTGATAAGATCCCGGAGAGATTACAGCGTTTTGCCGATATCATAACTAAGAAAGAGGAGATATCGGTTAAATCGCTGGCAAAAAACAAAAAAGAGTTGAAAAAAGATCTGGAGACAATATTTACTCTTTATCGGAGTGCCTGGGAACGTAATTGGGGCTTTGTTCCGATGACTGATAAGGAGTTTGATCATTTGGTGCAAACTCTATTACCGATATTAGATCCAGATCTGGTATTTATTGCTTATTATCAGCTGAAGCCGGTCGGCTTTTCAGTAGCTTTACCCGACTATAATATCATTCTCAAGAAGATGAATGGTCGTCTTCTCCCTTTTGGTGTGCTAAAGGCACTCTATTATAAGAAGGGGATCAAACGGTTAAGAGTCATGGTAATGGGGCTTTTAAAAGAGTATCAGAAGCGTGGTATAGACGGTCTTTTTTATTATCATACAACAAAGAACGGCTTTGCAAAGGGTTTCAACGAAGGTGAATTTTCCTGGGTTTTAGAGGATAATATCGAAATGAATAACGTGGCGCATAAACTTGGTGCTACAATACATAAAACATATCGCATATTTGATAAGGGGCTGCCGGGATGAAGAAGAGAGGATCACTTCCTATTGACTGGTTAACTTACGGATACATAATCTTTAATCTGATATATATTTCTTTAGGCAGAAACAGGGTACCTGATGCCGGCAAACATCTGGGGATATTGTTGGCAATGTCGCTTTTTATCTATGTATTGATCAGACTTCATCATGAAAAAAGCGGCTGGCTGCTCTCTTTTCTTCGTCATTGGTATCCGCTGATATTCTTTACCTATTTCTTTGAACTATCCACAATCGTTAATCTGGTGGTCTTTCCGGAGTTTATAGATCCCTTCTTCATGAGGATAGATGAGTTAATATTCGGTTATCAACCTGCTGTGATGTGGGGACAGATGTATGATAATATCATCCTGAGCGAACTACTCTATTTTTCCTATTTCAGTTATTATCTGGTAGTTCCAGGGATCGCTTTTCTGCTCTATTTCACGAAACGGGAATTTTTCGAGAGGTATGTCTTTACTTTATCTTTTGTGTTCTATTTATGTTACTTAACTTATTCGTTTTTACCTGTTGCCGGAGGCAAATATATAAACGGAATACAGGAATTGATAACAACTTATGAGGGTGGACCTTTTCAGCACATAATGGCATTTATCTACAGGATGTCCGATCATACCGGTTCTGCCTTTCCGAGCTCACACGTAGCAATTACCATTGTAGTCAATATTGCTGCCTTACAGTATTTCCGCAAGATCGGTTACTGGTTGCTACCCTTGTCGTTGCTACTCAGTATCTCGACGATCTATTGTCACTATCATTACTTTATCGATACCATCTTTGGACTTTTTTATGGAGTCGGTTTTTACTTTGTGGGAGCAAAGATATTTGATAATATAAGAAAACGGCAAATGTTACAACGATCAACATTAGTTTCGCAAGAAACTTTGATAGAAAAAGAGAAGAATGGAACATATAATTCGTAATTGCTGGCAAACAACTGTATTGATTGTTTATTTTATCGGTCTATTATCTGGTTTAAATGCCGATCCTTTCCCGATCACATTTTATGATTATCAGCAAGTGATCAATAATTATTCACCTCAGGTGGCGGCAGTGGGTGGTTTGAATATAACCGAACCGACAAACACTCATACTGCCTTTTATAATCCGGCATTATTGGCATTTCGTGAAAAGACGGTAATCACTGCTACCTTACGCTATTTTTCGGAAGCGAAGACCGCTTATGGGGTAGATCAGCAACCGGTTCATGACAGCAGTAAATGGTACCGGAACGATTTTTCGTATCTGGGCATTGATAGTCACAATATTGGTTTTTCCTATGTTGCTCTGGCTGACCTGAAGTTAGAGAGAGACTATGAAACAGAGGGGGAATCTGAAAGGTTATATCTTGATTATTATCTCGATGCCTATCGTTTTTCTTTTGCTGAAAGATCGGGTCTATTAGCATTCGGATTCAACTTGAGCTTTCTGACCGGCAGAACGGTGTATCTGAGAGAGTTATCTCAGGACGATGTATATATTAGCGAGCAGTTTGTTGACAGCCGGAGTTGGGGTTATAATGTAGATTTCGGTGCAGCTGTGAAGAGCGGTGGCTTGTCTTATGGGCTAACGATCCCGAACCTGTTGAGCAGGGTTTATTGGAAAGATCATCCCAGTTATTCATTACAGAGAAGATTACAAGCCGGTATTCAGTGGGGAGAGGATGAGAATTATCTGTTAGCGGGAATATCGCGAAAATTTGATTTTTCTTCTGATAATCTCTATCATTTCGGGTTGGAAAGGGCAATAAGTTTTGGGCTCTTGCGGGGAGATTATCAATATATGCCCTTGAGATTAGGTCTCTTTACTGAGCAGTTCAATAATCTCAAAGATATTGGCTATGCGTTTGGAACCGGTTTTCAATACAGCATGCTGCAAATTGATCTCTCCTATATGATGATAGATCAGGAAAAGAAGAATTATGCAGTTTTGCTGTCACTGTCAGCAGGGATATAGTCATCTCTGCATTAACTTCGATATTTTAAGTTATATGAATGATTTTGTTACGTTATAGCTTGTAAATTGCTTATAAAGGATAGATAATAATGTTTCTTTCATTTCTCAATTCGGGAATACTGTTCCTTTCGGCAGCGGTAATTGTCCCGATCCTGATATATCTTTTTATCTCAAAAAAACCGAAAAGGATCATTTTCAGTACTATCCGTCATATCAAAGCAAGCCAGAAGAAGCAGAAGAGCAAGATCAAGCTGAAAAACTTACTATTATTGATCATTCGTTGTTTGATCATCCTGCTGACTATCCTTGCCTTAGCGAGACCGGCGCTGAGAACACCATTATTACACAGATGGAGCAGGCATTCGCAAACGGCAGTAGCGATCATACTCGATACATCGTACAGCATGGACTATTTGGTAGATACCAGAACAGAACTGGAAATAGGGAAAAATCTGATCAAAGAGATAAACGAACAGCTCACTGAAAGAGATATCACTGTTCTGATCACTTCCGATAACGAATGGAATCAATTATATTCGTCATTACACTACGGTAGCATACCGGAAACTATTCTGGGTACTATTGATATAACAGCCGTTCCTCTGCCTTTATCGGAGTTAATTGAGTTAGCTAATCAGAGACTGCTGGAAAGTCAGATTCTGAATAGAGAGATCTATGTTATTAGCGATTTCCGTAAACAGGAGATACCAGCAGACCTAACTTATCCTCTGTTCTTTATTCCGACATCAGATATAGAGGAACGGAATAATCTCAGTAGCCAAAATGCCAGATTGGTGGAGGATTTCGTTGAAAAGAAGATCGAACATCGGATAGCTTTTGAAGTAGTTAATCATTCACCATTTGTACAACAGGACGTGATCTGTCAACTCTTTGTCAATGACCGAACAGTAGCTGAAAAGGTCGTCAATCTGCAACCGAGACAACGACTAACGGAACATTTTGATATCAGAGTCGAAGAATCTGGTTGGTACAACGGTTATGTGTCAGTACGGAACGAAAGATTACCCTTCGATAACAGAAGTTATTTTGCCTTTTTCAGTGATCAGGAACCACAAGTTGCCGTTATCACCGATAGGGGAGAGCTGCCGTTACCGATGTTATCTATCTTGGAGATCTTCAGTGGTGATCTACGCAATGTAGATATTATCCAGGATGACAATCTCAATTATGAACGCATCGAATCCAATAGTTTTGTTATACTCTATGATAAGGGGAACTTTTCACCACGCTTACAATTCTTATTCGATAGGTTGAAGAGAGAGAATAAAGGGGTGCTGCATCTGTTAACAGAGGATCTGTCAACGGACTGGCAGGATTATTATCAAGAAGTTTTCGATATAGACTTTTTGAACTATACTGAAGGACAGAATCAGCGAGTTACCTATGTGAACAGATACCACCCTGTGATGACTGTCTTTTCCGAAGATGATATGCAGCTGGTTGAACTGAGAAGTTATTGGAGAAGTCGTCCCCGTGGTAGAGCAAATGTTTTACTACAAACCGATCAATATCCTTTGGTTTTGGAGAATGAGAGGGAATTACTCTGGCTGTTTGATGTTAGTGATTTGCAGAACAGAATTATTCTCGATCCGATGTTCCCTATCATGGCTTATAGGACTTTCTTATACTGCTCAAATATTGATTATCCACTGACTAAAGTAGGGGAGAGGATAACTCTTCCGACAGGACAGATCTTGCTCCCTAACGAAGAACTCTTTACGACTAATGAACAGAGCTTTTTGCTTAGTGAACCGGGGATCTATGAACTACCTCTTGCTTCTGCCCAATCAAGGTTTCTCGCTGTTAATATCGATTATTCTTTTAGTGACTATGAAAGATTTGACCCCGAAGATCTTCAAAGTGATAAGGTCATCTTTCTTGGAGAGAACTGGCAAGAGGAGATCCTGAGAAGCCGTTATGGTTTTGAGATCTGGAAATATCTGTTTGCTTTGGTATTGTTATTGATCGTTCTGGAGATCTTGCTGGTGAAGAAAGAGGAGAGAAGGGGATAGAATGGTCGAAGAGGCGAGAAACAAGTAAGTAGTAGGTAGTAAATAGTAAGTAGAAAAAACCTGCGGAAGGATAGCAAGGTGTAAAAAAGAAATCACCACAGAGACACAGAGGGCACAGAGGAAAAAAGAGGACACTGAGAAAGTTATTGATGCCCCAGCGGAAGGATAGCAAGGTGTAAAAAAGAAATCACCACAGAGACACAGAGGGCACAGAGGAAAAAAGAGGACACTGAGAAAGTTATTGATGCCCCAGCGGAAGGATAGCAAGGTTTAAAAATAAATCACCACAGAGGCACAGAGAACACAGAGGAAAAAAGAGGACACTGAGAAAAAAGAGTTTAAGGTGCACCAGCGGAAAGATAGCAAGTAAGAAAAAGCAACCACGGAGGCACGAGGGCACAGAGGAAAAAGAGGACACTGAGAAAGTTATTGATGCCCCAGCGGAAGGATAGCAAGGGTATAACCACGAAAAAACACGAATGATAAAGAATAGACACTAATTAAAAAAATAGGTGTTAGGTTTTAGGTATTAGGTTTTAGTGTACTGTACTGAAATAGGTGGACTAGTAGTAAAATAAAAAACAAATAACAAAGGTTTTAGAATACTTTGTCAGGTAACTGGTATTCTCTACAAGATACTTTTAACCTTATCACCATTCCACCATTCCACCCTTTTATCTGTGTGCATCAGTGCTATTATTCGTGAGAATTCGTGGTTACATTTTTTTTCATTGACTTATAAGTAATAGATAAATCATAAGTTACACAATATTAAATGGATGGTGCAAGATGAATAAAGAGCTCATAGAAAAGAGAAGAGAGAAGCTAAATAGTATTATAGACAACAACAATCTGGTTTTGTTGTATGCTGCATCTGATGACGGTTTATCTTATGTTCAGAATAAGAACTTTTATTACTTCACAGGATTAGAGATTCCCGAAGTAATTTTAGCCATTACTAAGAGAGATGGCAAGCTTTCTTTTTTTCTCTTTATAGAGAGGAATATTCCCGAAAGAGTTGTCTGGGATGGTGAAAAGATGAGCAAAGAGACAGCTCGGAAAATCAGTAGTATCGAAAAAGTGTTCTATCTTGATGAATTAGAAAGAGTATTAGCAGGCGAGTTATTCGATATTGAGAAGATCTTTATTGAAATTGAACCTGTTTTGACAGACAGACCACTTACCCGTCCTTTACATTTCGCAGAAGAGATAAGATTAAGATATCCGCAGATAGATATTGTGTCGTTTCGCTCTGTAGCGGCTAACTTAAGAATTATCAAAGATGAATGGGAAGTTAAGCAGCTCAAGAAAGCTATCGACGTTACCGGTCGTGGTTTGAAAAGGGTTTTTCAGGAAGCGAGAGCCGGAATGTATGAATATCAGTTAGAAGCTATGCTGCAATACGAGTTATTAGCCAACGGATTGCGCAATTGGGGTTTTAAACCGATAGTAGCCGGCGGGAAAAATGCCACTACTCTCCATTATATCGAGAACAATAAAAAAATAGCTAAAAATGATCTGGTTTTGATAGATGTTGGTGCTCTCTATAACAATTACTGTGCCGACATTACCAGAACATTTCCTATAGCAGCCAAGTTTTCTAAACGCCAAAAGGAAATTTATACTGAAGTTTTAAAAGCACAGGAATCCATAATCAGTATGATCGAACCGGGTTTATCTCTCAAAGATCTCAACAGCAAAACAATAGAGCTCTTAACAGAATCTTTGATCAAACTGAAGGTTATCAAAAAGCCGGAAGATTATAAAAAATACTATATGCATGGAGTATCTCATTTTCTCGGTATGGCTGCCCACGACGTTTCCCTTTATTACAGTAAATCTATTTTGGAACCGGGTAATATCATCACGGTAGAACCGGGCTTATATATACCTGAGGAAAATATTGGGATCAGGATCGAAGATGATGTGCTTGTTACTGAATCCGGTCATGAGGTATTGTCGAAGAACATTCCTAAACAGATTGAGGAGTTAGAAGCTATCAGAAAGAGAGCATTGGAGAAGAAATGAATAATATAGCTATCTACCCCGGAACTTTTGATCCGATAACAAACGGGCATATAGATATTTTAGTCAAAGCTACTAAATTATTTGATAAGGTAATTTTAGCTGTAGCAGAAGATTCGGGAAAAGATAATCTTTTCTCAGCCAGCGAAAGGGTCAAATTATGCAAGAATGCCGTTAAGAACATCGATCGGGTTGAAGTAGCAAAATTCAGCGGTTTGGTTGTTGATTATGCAAGAAGTATCAAAGCAATAGCTATGATTAGGGGTTTACGTGCTGTTTCTGACTTTGAATATGAATTACAGTTAGCTCTCATGAACAGGCAGCTTAATCCGAAAATTGACACGATCTTTCTAATCCCCAACTATAAATATTTTTATCTAAGCTCCAGTCTGATCAAACAGATCATTAAATTAGGCGGGGAGTTGAAAGACTTTGTGCCTGAGAATGTCAAACAAGCAGTAAAAAAGAAATATAAGCTGAAGTAGTGTAATCTTCATTAAAGAGAAGCTTCCACACCTTTTTGTCATGCCGAGCGAAGTCGAGGCATCTCATCACTGATGTTGGTTAAGTAAACAAATTATTGCTTTTTTAACTTGAACCGGTGTCGAGATCTCTCCGTTGCGCTTCGCTTCAGTCGAGATGACAAAACAGAGGGACAGCAAGTCGAGGTGGAAACATTCGTTACTGGGACTTTAAACTGTCTATTTGTCTTCATAGTTTTTCCTCGCTAAAGGACTTATAATTTTTTTCAAGCCCTGAGCGTAGCGAACCGAGGAAATTGCTTCATTGTGGCTGCTACCGAGCTCGACGATGTCATCGGTGACATAATATTGCTAGGATTTCAGTCGCAGGTAATGGAGCTCCGCTCCATTTGGGTGGCGGGTGGTTTGGGATCAGTGAGGGGGGCATTCAATACCAGACACTGAAGTGTCTGGCTATCTTATGCCATACCCTTTCGGGGCATGGTGTTTTATGGTTTGTTTCGCTTCAGTCGAGATGACAATTTTTAGTTGCAGTTTAAAAAACAGGGGTATGTGAAGTTTTCGAACATTAACTTGACACTAAGAGAATTGAAAAAAAAATAACAATTCTAAATCTTTTTTGCAAACTTAAGGAGTATCAAATGGATCCAAGACAACAACAACAGAAGATCAATGTGAAACTTGATGAAAAAGTGGGAGAAGGCACTTATGCCAATTTCTTCATGGTAACTTACTCACCATCGGAGTTTATTATTGATTGTGGAAGAATAGTACCCGGGTTACCTGATGCCCGTATCTACAGCAGAATCATGACCACACCTCAACATGTAAAACAATTGTTGACTGTGCTACAAAAGAATGTTGAACAATTCGAGAAACAACATGGCGAGATCAAAATAGCCGGACACAATTTAGCAGACAATAAAGGAATTGGCTTTAAGAACGTTCCCTAAATGAATAGTTTTTCGGCAATATCCGGTCCTTACATTTTACGAAGACTATTAATAGTCTTCTTACTGCTGTTTTCAGCCATTTCGCTCTTTAGTAATTATCGGGTAGAGTTACGGGGAGATGGCTATACAGGTCGTGTTAAGCACCGAATTTCTGAAGATATTGCTGTTATAGTAACTGATTCGAGTGGTAATCCTCAGCCGGGAATAACCGTCGAGTTTATTTCCACTAATGATCAGATTAAGATAATACATCCCTTAACTGAAACCAATCGTAACGGAGAAGCATTAACAGGTATCGAATTCGGGAAAGAGATGGGTAATTATAGGATTGATACTATTATCCATCTGCCAGAAGAATCTATCAAAAAAAGCTTAACCCTCACGGCTTTAGATTATAAAAAGCTGTTCTTTTTCCTCATAGGAGGATTAGGATTATTCCTCTTCGGCATCCGTAAGATCTCCGAATCTTTGAGAATTATTGGAGGAGATAATCTAAAAAAAATCCTCTCCAAACTAACAGCAAACCGCTTCTGGGGAATTGGTGTCGGATTAACTATTACTGCGTTATTACAATCGAGTAGTGCTACTACCGTTATGACAATTGGTTTCGTTAATGCATCATTACTAACTCTTAGGCAGGCGATCAGTATCATTATCGGTGCAAATATCGGGACAACAGTCACCGCCCAAATAATCGCTTTCAAAATTGGGGATTTTGCCCTTCCTGCAATCGCCTTAGGTGCAGCTATAGTAATATTCAGTAAAAAGCTTAGAATGAGATCATACGGTAGTATCATATTTGGTTTTGGGTTGGTATTCTTCGGACTCAGTTTGATGACAGATATTGTAACACCGATCAGGCACAGTGCTTTTCTTTCCGATTTATTCGTAAATTTCAGTCATAATTATTTTCTGGCTATCATAGCCGGTACTCTGATGACCATGCTTGTCCAGAGCAGTAGTGCAACAGTGGGTATCACGATGGTTCTGGCAGTTAGTGGGCTGATAGATATTAAAGCAGCTATGGCACTTGTATTGGGAGACAACATCGGAACTACTATTACTGCCGTTTTAGCCAGTCTGGGAAGTTCTGTTAATGCACGCAGAACAGCAATATCACATGTCATCTTTAATTCATTCGGAGCAATGTATATGCTGCTTTTGATCGTCTTCTTTGGTGATCAGGTAGCATTGATAGTAACGCGGATCGGTGGTAATATAGCTCGTCAAGTGGCAAATTTTCACACTCTATTCAATGTTTTTAACATGCTGTTGTTTATACCTTTGATCCCGTTATTAGAAAAGATCACACTAAAATTGATCCCGGAAACTTCTGCCAAAACAAAAGGTGTAACAGTTTATATCAATGATTCTCTCTTAGAAGAGCCATCAATAGCCATAGATCAGATCAAGTTGGAATTGGGCAGAATGATGCAGAATGTCAGACAGGTTATAGCTTGCTCCATCAAGTCGCTGGAATCTATAAACAGGATCTACATCAACGATACCTATCAAGCAGAAGATGAGAATGACCAGTTTCAGTTAGAGATAACCGATTATATTGCCCGTCTATCAAGGAAAGAGCTGGAAGATGATGACGCAGCAAGATTGCCGGTCTTATTACATCTAACAAATGACTTGGAAAAAGCGGCTGATTTTGCCCGGAACATTGCCGAGATAGCAGAAAGAAAGCTTGACAAGGGAGTCGAGTTTAATGAGAAGCAAAAAGAGAGTATCGCAACGATGAAAGAACTTCTGGACAGTATTCTGGATAATTTACTTCTGGCACTGGAGAATAATGATCAGGTAAAAGCCAGATATGTTGCTAAACAAGAGATAAAAATGAATCACTTTGAAGTTCTTTATAAAAAAGAACAGATAAGAGAGATAAGCATGGGAGTACCGGTAGAACCGGCAATAATGACAATGGATATAATAACAAATATTGAAAAGATAGGAGACCATCTGTATAATGTCGCTCAAGCAGTAATGGGTGCCTTATCTGAGGATAAAAAAGCTTTATATAGTGACTTATTAATAAATACAACATTAAAAGGGAGTTGTTGCCAATGAAAAACAGAAAATTTCGCAATATACTGATCTTTGTAATATTACTCGTAACTGTTTATTATCTGATCCCTCTCTTACCGATCGATCTGCCCGAATTTTGGACAGAAAAGAGGATAAGATTGGGTTTGGACTTACAGGGCGGTATGCAGATCATGCTGGAAGTAGAATACGATGAGCTACCGGAAGCAGAGAAAGACGATGCTGTAAGGTCTGCGGTAGAAATAGTGCGTAATCGTATTGATCAGTTTGGAGTTGCAGAACCATCTATCCAAAGGATAGGTAGAAACAGAATAATGGTGCAGTTGCCCGGTCTGCAGGAGTTTGAAAGAGCCAAAGAGTTGATCGGAAGAACTGCCCTTCTGGAATTCAAGCTTTTAGCTACCGGTGAGCAAGTTGAGCAGACAAGAGAGCTATTAGATAATTACCTGAAGGAAAATGCTCACCAATATCCTTATCTGGAACGCTTTATCTTATCTGATCCAATGGATGATCCTTTAAGATCTATTTTAGATGAAGAAGATGAGGAAGAAGAGGAAGAAGCAGTTGATAGCAGAATATTTACTCGTCTGACCTCTAGTCAGGGCTTACCAATGATGGTTTCTAATCAGGATCTGTCAATCGTTCAAAGACTGTTGGAGAGTGAGAGTTTTCTGGAGAATGTTCCTGCAGGTCTGATGCTGGCTTTAGAGAGAGAAAACCGACTTGATCCCCGCACCGACAGAGAGCTCTTCGTACTATTGGAAAAAACCGAGCTTACAGGTAATATGTTGGAAACTGCTGCGGTAAGGATCGGAAGCGGAACTGACTTGCAAGCACCTAATCGTCCTTATGTCTCACTTCGTTTCAATCGAGAAGGGGCAAGAATTTTTGAAAACGTTACCGGGCAGAATCTTAGACGAAGATTAGCCATAGTACTTGATGGTGTTGTCTATACAGCACCAACGATCCAGGATAGGATAAGAGGTGGTGAAGCTCGAATCACCGGTAATTTTACGATTGAAGAAACAAATGATCTGGTAATCGTACTCAGGGCTGGAAATTTGCCGGCTCCGGTCAATGTTATTGAAGAAAGAACAGTCGGTCCGACTCTTGGTGCAGATAGTGTCAGATCCGGATTAACGGCAGCGATCCTGGGCTTGATCATTGTTATGCTATTTATCATAGTATATTACAAAGTACCGGGCATAATAGCCAATATAGCCCTGATCGTGAACATGGGTATCATTATGGCTGCTTTGACCTTACTTGGTGCTGCCTTGACTATGCCCGGGATAGCAGGGATAATACTCACTATCGGTATGGCTGTTGATGCCAACGTCTTGATCTTTGAAAGAATCAGAGAAGAGCTAAAGAGCGGCAAGACAGTTCGGACAGCTGTTGATGCCGGCTTCAGCAGAGCTATTGTAACTATTCTCGATGCCAATATAACTACTTTGATAACTGCAGTTGTTCTTTATCAGTTTGGCACCGGACCGATCAGGGGCTTTGCCGTAACCTTATCGTTAGGTATTCTTGCTTCTATGTTTACAGCAATAGTCATGGTTAAGGCACTGTTTGAGGCAGCTATCACCAATAAAAACAGAACTACACTCAGTATATAGGGGGGAGAGATGAGATTTTTCGAGAACACAAAAATAGACTTTATTTCCAAACGCAGGATTGCTTATGTCATCTCAGTGATTTTAATTATTATCGGGATTGCAGCTCTTATTGTCGGACCTAAGTTGAGTATTGACTTCACCGGCGGTACTTCCCTGGAATTAGACATGACGGCTCCCTCAGAGGAATTTCCCGCTTTGTATATCGGACAGATCAGAGAAACTTTGGTTAATGAAGGTATGACTGATGTCGAAATCCAAACCATCAGAGGATTTGATGAACAGACTTTCTTCCTCTTCAAAACGCAAGCCGGCGGTACTGAAGCCAGTAGAATAATACAAGTAATGAGAACTAACTTTCCTGAATATACCCAAAAACAGGGTTTTATCAGATTACAGGAAGAGGTCGGTCCCCGTATAGGAGAAGAATTGAAAGGTAAAGCGATCATGGCTATCCTCATTTCTCTTTTGGGGATTATTATCTATATCTGGTGGAGATTTGAGTTCACCTTTGGTGTTGCTGCTGTTGCGGCTCTCTTTCATGATGTTCTGATTACGGTTGGGATCTTCTTTATCACAGGCAGAGAGATCAGTCTCGCCATTGTAGCAGCTCTCTTGACCATTGTTGGTTATTCGCTCAATGACACGATAGTCGTCTTTGACCGGATCAGAGAAGATCTGAAGATCTATCGCAAGGAGACCTATGGTTCGGTGATCAATCATAGTATTAACGAGACCTTAAGTAGGACGATTATTACATCTATGACGACCTTCGTTGTCGTTTTGTCGCTTTACATTCTCGGCGGTTCGGTTATCCGTGACTTTGCCTTTGCCTTGATGATCGGTGTCATTGTCGGTACCTATTCCTCAATCTTCGTAGCCAGTCCATTGCTCGTAGAGTTTTTCGGACAGCGTCATCCCGCCAAGAAAGGCATAGCTAAGAA
>JAHYIR010000032.1 GCA_019429305.1 Candidatus Cloacimonadota bacterium | reverse complement strand
AAAGGTTGTGGTTTATGCATCGAAGCATGTCCGAAAAAGATAATCCGTTTCTCAGAGGAGATCAATGCTAAGGGTTATCATTATGCCGAATGCTTCGATCAGGAAGCTTGTATTGCCTGTAAACTATGCTACACTACTTGTCCTGATGTAGCAATCACAATCGAGAAGTAATAGGGAGGATGAAATGTCACAAAAGGTTTTAATGAAAGGTAATGAAGCGGTAGCAGAAGCTGCAATTCGCGCAGGTTGCCGATTGTATTTTGCTTACCCGATTACACCTCAAAGTGAATTAATTGAGTACATGTCAAGAATGATGCCTAAGGTGGGCGGTACTTTTATCCAAGCAGAAAGCGAAGTTGCAGCTATTAATATGGTTTATGGTGCTTCAGGTTGTGGAAAAAGAGCTATGACATCTTCCTCTTCACCGGGTATCTCTTTGAAACAGGAAGGGCTCTCCTATATTGCCGGAGCAATGTTACCTGCTTTAGTAGTAAATGTTGAACGTGGTGGTCCCGGCTTAGGTGATATTCAACCAGCCCAAGGAGATTATTTCCAAGCTACTAAGGGTGGTGGACACGGAGATTACAAGTTAATCGTTCTTACACCTAATAGTGTGCAAGAATTTGCCGATATGGCTGCGGAAGCTTTTGATCTTGCCGATAAATATCGCAATCCGGTGATGATCCTCTCAGATGGGCTCTTAGGTCAGATGATGGAGCCAGTAGAATTTAAACCGGCAAAGAACGAAGAAGAATTGGCTGAATTAGACAAACAGCATTTTGATTGGTGCATGCACCCCAATGTAGATGGACCTGATAGACATCATCATGAGATCAACTCTCTGGAAATAGATCCTAAAGTACTTGAAAAGCATGTCTTAAGGTTGGGTGAAAAGTACAAAGAGATTGAAAAGAATGAGGTCCGTTACGAGAAATATAATGTTAGAGAAGATAATGAGGTCTTGTGTGTTGCATTCGGTACGGCGTCTAGAATAGTCAAGTCTGCTATAACTGAGCTAACGAAAAAGGGACACAGTATTGGCCTTATTCGTCCAATAACAGTATGGCCTTATCCATATAAAGCCATAGCTGATGCACTAACTGAAAAAGTAAAGAAAGTTATCGTATTTGAGCTTAATTTAGGGCAAATGGTCGAAGATGTTAGGTTAGCTGTAAACGGTAAAGTTCCTGTCGAATTCCTCGGTAAAGTCGGGGGCATTGTATTCACCCCAGAAGAAGTTGTCCAGAAGATAGAAGAGAATTTATAGGGAGGAAAAATGGAAATAATAGCACAAAGACCAAAATCATTGATGAAAGTACAATTTCACTATTGCCCCGGTTGTTTACACGGAGTAGCACATAGATTGATAGCTGAAGCGATGGATGAGTTAGATATGAGAAACAAGATGATGGGTGTCGCCCCAGTCGGATGTTCAGTATTTGCTTATAAATTCTTTGATTGTGACATGGCAGAAGCAGCTCACGGTAGAGCTCCGGCTGTGGCAACCGGTATGAAAAGAGCCCGACCAGATATGTATGCTTTTACATATCAGGGGGATGGGGACCTTGCTGCTATCGGTACTGCTGAAATAGTACATGCCGCTAATCGAGGTGAAAAGATCTCTGTATTTTTCGTTAATAACGCTATATATGGTATGACCGGTGGGCAAATGGCACCTACTACTCTTCCTGGGATGAAAACCTCAACATCACCTTACGGTAGAGATGTTAATGATATCGGTTATCCGATAAGAGCATGTGAATTGCTGGCGACACTGGAAGCACCTTATTATATTGAAAGAGTATCACTTCTCTCGCCTCAGGATATACTCAAAGCTAAAAAATCTGTCTATAATGCCCTGAAATACAATAAAGAAGGTAGAGGATTTACCTTTATCGAATTCATTTCTACTTGCCCAACTAATTGGGGAGTAGATCCGTTAAAAGCTCGTGAATGGGCTAAAGAAAACATGCTAGCTTTTTTCAAATTAGGTGTCTATCGTGATAAATCAAAAGAAGAGGGGGATGAGTAAAATGAAGATTGAAATGATCTGCTCCGGATTTGGTGGGCAAGGTGCTTTGACAGTCGGTAAATTTATCGCTCAAGCCGGTATGGAAGAAGGGAAAAATGTCTCATGGTTACCTTCTTATGGACCAGAAATGCGAGGTGGAACTGCAAATGTCTCCGTTGTTATCTCTGACGAAGAAATTGCTTCTCCTTTAGTTTCTCACCCCGATTTACTCGTTGCTCTCAATCAACCCTCTTTGGATAAATTTGGTCCGGTGACTCGTAAAAATGGTGTAATCTTTGTTAATACCGATATGTGTCCTCATAAACTTGAACGAGAAGATGTGGAATTTGTATATGCCCCGATGTCCAAAATAGCTAGTGAAATTGGTTCTTCTAAAGTTTTAAATATGGTCTCTATTGGTATGATAATTGGAAAAACCGGACTAATTAAATATGAAACCTTAGAACGCGGATTAAAAGAATTCATGGAGAAGAAGAACCCTGGCCTCCTAACAGCAAATTTAGAAGCTATCAAAAGAGGTATGGAGTTGGTAAAATAAGATCATATTGTAATAAAAAACACGTCTGAGTCGTTAACATAAGGAGGTTTCATTATGAAAAATAAGTGTTTGATTGCTCTAATTGTTTTGCTGATATCGTTATCTCTGATTGTCGGTTGTTCCCAACGAAAAACCGTTCAGAGAATATCAACCGAAGAGGCAATTGATCTGAGTGGAAGATGGAATGACACAGACTCCCGTCTTGTAGCAGAACAAATGATTAACGATGTCTTAGCTCGTCCTTGGCTGGGAGATTTTAACTCGCAACATAGTCAGCAACCTGTTGTAATTGTTGGAACTGTTCGGAACTTAAGCTCTGAGCATATAGATACCGGTACTTTTATCAGAAATATGGAAAGAGAACTGATAAATAGTGGGAAAGTACGCTTCGTAGCAGCGAGAGATGCTAGACAAGAAATACGAGAAGAGAGACTTGAACAACAGATTTATTCCAGTGAAGAAACTGCCGCCCGACTTGCTGCAGAAACCGGTGCTGATTATATGTTACAAGGAACGATTAGTACGATCATCGATACAGAGGGAAAGCAACAGATTAAATACTACCAAGTTGATTTAGAATTGATTAACATTGAAAGCAATGAAAAGGTTTGGATAGGCAATAAAGAGATACGTAAGTTTATTACACGATCCAGAACCAGCTGGTAATTATGAAGAAATGGTTATTGCTATATAACATAGCAGTAGCAGTATTTATTCTCAATAGTTGTGCTTCGGTAATTACCCGAACCACTCACTTCAGAACAGTAGACTCTCTAATTGAAGAACGAGATTTTTTCTCTGCAGCCAAAGAATTAGAGGCGGGGAAGAATAGATACTATCAGGCAAAAGATAGAGTCCTCTACTATTTAGATGTGGGAATGCTCTATCATTATGCAGGAGATTATCAAAAGAGTAACGAGTTCCTGACTGAAGCAGAATATGCTATAGAAGATCTATTCACCAAAAGCGTCTCGCGAGCTGCTGTCTCACTCCTGCTTAACGATAATGTCCTTGAATACTCCGGTGAAGATTACGAAGATATCTATATAAATATCTTCAAGGCATTAAACTTCCTGATGTTAGATGAATTTGATAAGGCATTCGTTGAAATCCGCCGAATAAATGATAAACTAAATGTGTTAGAGGATAAATACGGGAATCTGGCAAAATCCTATCAACTCACCGAAGAGGCAAAGGTTGATATCAAACCGGGAACTAATCGATATCATAACTCAATTCTGGGACGTTATCTTAGTATGCTTATTTACAGGACTGAAGGGGAAATGGACGCCGCCAGAATAGATTACAATTATATTGTTGATGGTTGGCAACAACAATCTCATATTTACAATTTTGCCAAACCTGAGATCTCTTCTCATCTCAATACCAATAACAAAGCCAAGGTCAATTTTATTTCTTTTACTGGCAGAGCTCCTCTGAAAAGAGCTTATGAAAGGCGAATTACAACATTTGAAAACCATCTGATCGTCTCCGGGAATGAACCTACAGAGTTTGCCGATATCATAATCTGGCCAAGTTTAGATAAGGATTTACATTTCAAATTCTCCATCCCCTTCCTGCAGAAAAGAGAGTCACAGATTTCCCGTGTTAGAGTTTATGTTGATGATAATATTATTACAGAGTTGAGCAAAATCGAAGATATCAATAAAGTAGCTACTGAGACCTTCAATGTCAAAGCTCCCATTATCTATATAAAATCAGTTATTAGAACCGTGGCTAAAGGGCTGATTGCAGAACAAACCAAACAAAGAGTTCGCTCGCAAAGTAGTGAATTAGGTGGGTTTCTATTCAGAGTATTTGCCGATGTTGCTGTAGATATTTCAGAGAGTGCTGATTTACGAATTGCCCGATACTTCCCTGGTGAAGCACTTATTAGTGAAATCGAGTTGGAACCAGGGATCTATGATTTTCGGGTTGCATACTATAATAAATACGGTTCTATAGTTTTCGAAGATCGCTATGATAGTTATGAAGTGAAGTATTCCGGTCTGAATTTAATCCGCTCCTTTTGTTTAAATTGATCTAGTAAGAATATGATTAGAAACAATATCTTAAAGAGGTAAAAATGAAAAAGATTACTCTTATAACCATTTTATTACTCCTAGTTTTTATTGGTTGTATTTCAGCTCTATCAGCTCGTCGTGATGTTAACAGGCAAAATGAGCGACCACAATGGTTGATAAATCCGCAGTCTCTTTATCCTGAGTCTATGTATATGATCGCCATAGGAGAGGGAGATAATCGCAGTAGAGCAGAAGCTGATGCTGCAGCAAATTTAGCAAAAATTTTTGAAACAAGAGTAGAAGCTGAAGAAATATATCAAGAGAGATATAAGGAGATGATCTCTGAGAGATCATTACAAGCAGAGATATTGACCGATATAGATAGATCTGTTGCTCTATCTGCTTCTCAAACTCTATACAATATCCAATATGCAGAAAGTTATACTGATGATTTAGGTAGAACCTATGTCCTAGCATACATTGATCGACATAGGACCGCAGATATATATATGAACATGATTGAAAATCACAATCAGCGAATTGTCTCATACTTAGACAGAGCAGAAAACAGTGATTATATTCTTCATAGATATGCTTATTGGAGTGCAGCAACAGTAATTAGTACAATAAATGAAGATCTGTTAAGTCAGCTTCAAATTATTGCTCCAGATTATCGGTCAATGATTATGCTCGATTACGATCACAATGAATTACTTCTCGATACACGTAATCTGGCGCATAATCTTAAATTCAAGATTAACCAACAAAATGATGAACATAAAAGAATCTATTCAGTAATATCAGAACTCTTAACCAGCCATGGTTTTACGATAGATGAAGAAGGTGAAGTAACTATTGATTATGAAGTGTTATTGGAAGATGTTGATTTACAGAGAACTGAAAAGTTTGTCCGTTGGCATCTCAATATTCATATGAACGATGGTGAGGGTAGAATGGTTATAACCCACTCTCAACGCGGCAGAGAAGGACATATCAATCAACCGGAAGCAGTAGCACGTGCATATAAAGCAATGGAAAGAGAAATCCGCCAAGATTTTAATCGGAAGATCTTCTCTTACTTTGATAAGCTTGCTAACTAGTTTATGTTGAGGTTAAAATGAAATCAATTCGTAAAGAACTCTGGTTTGAAGTGCCTACCCGCAGGGCATTGATCAATATTACTCATCAAGTTGAAGAGGTTTTAAGAGATAGTGGGGTTAAAGAAGGCATTCTTTTGTGTAATGCCATGCATATCACTGCCAGTGTCTTCATAAATGACGATGAACCGGGTTTACATCACGACTTTCAAGTATGGTTGGAAAAATTAGCTCCGGAAAAACCTTATAATCAATACCGACATAACGGATATGAAGATAATGCTGATGCACATCTAAAAAGAACAGTCATGGGGAGAGAAGTTGTCGTAGCTATAACCGATAATAAACTTGATCTTGGTCCTTGGGAACAGATATTCTATGGAGAATTTGATGGAAAAAGAAAAAAGAGAGTGTTAATCAAAATAATTGGTGAATGACCCTATTAACAAACAAAGGAGGTTGTTATGAATCCCAAAATTATCCTTTTAATAGTCCTGGCTATAATTTTTATCATTCTAATCGTTCAAAACTCCAAACCGATTGAGGTTGATATTCTATTCTGGAGTATCAATATGTCACAGATTATCGTCTTTTTCCTTATCCTTTTAATAGGTTTTGTGGGAGGCTATATAGTTGCTAAGCTTGAAAATAGAAGAAAACACGAGATTTAAACGGCTTTGAAACAACTTTAACAACAATATTTTACTAGACTTATTTAACTACTGTCATCTAAAAAAGCAACTAACAATATCAAAGGAGGTGTTGTAATGTATAGTAAAAAACTTATCCCTTCAATGACTATGATAATGCTGCTAACTCTTATCAGTGTCACTCTCTTTGCTGAGATGGACATAAGAGTACAAGAAGATATGAGGGAGATTAAAGAAAAATATCGAACTGCTTTCAGAGATTTTAGAAATTTAATCAGATTTGCGCCTAATTCGACCCGAGATTTAGCAATGTCTGAAATGATTTTTCAGTTTATTGATTACGATACAGAAGATTGGGAAAATTCTGATAAATCCAATTTCAGTTATGATGTTCATGGGAGGATGCAGGCAATATATCATTATTGGTGGGATGATTATGAAGAGCTATGGGTTGATCATCCAATAACGACCTTTTTAAACTGGGACGATAATGATAATTTAGTTGAACTTATCTATCATTTTTATGAGGAGCCCTACGATTTAGTTTTTTCTGTTATTACTCAAACATTTAATGCCAACAATCAGATAACCAATGTAATAATGGAGTTTTATGATGAAGATGAAGAAGAATTAGTTCTCTGGAGAGAGATGGAGTTCTACTATGATAACAATGGATTTGCTGAATGGTCTTTGATGATCGATTATGAGTATATGGAATACGAAAGAATCAGTATTTCTTATGATGATTCCGATCGCTTTAATGAAATCTTAACTGAGTATTCACCAGATGCAGATATCTGGTATCCTTCTGAATTATCGCTGATAGAATATCACCCTAATGATAATAGCGGTTATCAAGAATTTCAGGACTTCATCAACAGTTTTGCCCTGATGATCGGAATGGATGATCCAATATGGCTACCTCAACCAATGTTTCTCACCGAAACTCTTCATGACTGGGAAAGTGGAGATTGGCATCCCGTTGAAAGAGATGTCTTTACTTATTATCCCGATAACACGTTAGAATCAAGAATTTATGAAGTTTATTTCGTCGAATGGTATCCTGAAAACCGTATTTATTATTTATACAATGTCCGAGATCAACTGGACATGATATATCTTCAATACTATCATTATTTTGAAGAAGAATGGGTCGATTACGAAAGATATCTAATAACAATGTCTGAAACATCTAGTATCGAAGATGATTATCTTACGCTACAACCCTTTAGAGTAGCTAATTATCCGAATCCCTTCAATCCAGAAACTACGATTAGATTCGAACTTCCCTTTGACCAGAAAACCGAACTTTCCATCGTCAATATAAAAGGACAGACAGTTCGAACTCTGCTAAATGAACTAAAATCAGCAGGTGTGCATCATATAGTTTGGGATGGTAAAGACAATAATGGCAAAACACTTTCATCCGGAGTCTATTTCTATCATTTAAATAGTGATAAGCAAACTTTATCGGGTAAGATGCTGTTGTTAAAATAAATAATCTTATGTGGAAAAAGGGCAGTTTAAACTGCCCTTTTTTTATTGGTTGATTTTCTTGCCTTGTTTAATTATTTTGACTATCTCATCATAAGGAATAGGCGGACTCTGATGGTCTTTTCTCCCGTGAATACCCTTGGAATAAAACATAGCATTCAAGACAGCTTCTTCGGTTGCTTCTATTACTCCTTCATATAGGGCATTTATGTGGGCATCATTGATGAATCTGATGCTTTGATGCTTAAATCTGTTACGTTCTTTGCGATAGAGTTTATTACCTACAGAAAAGGAGATAATGATTTCGCCACTTGTTGAGGCTGCATAGGAACCAACTCTGCCTAAACCAAGTGCAGCTCTTTTTGATAATCTGTTTAACTGACTGTTTAATAAAGGAGCATCGGTAGCAACTACCACAATAACAGAACCATAACTGTATTCTCTTCGCCCATCTTGAGGGAATAAAGGATCAAGCTCCCGACCTACAACTGATCCATCTATAGTCAAATTTCTCATCTTCCCAAAATTTGATAAAACCAAGACACCTATAGTATAACCCCCATCTTCGGCGGGAAGAATACGAGAAGAACTACCTATTCCCCCGGCAAAATCAAAAGTTGTCATACCAGTGCCTGCTCCTACCGAACCCTGTTTGATGTACCCGCTGCGAGCTGATTCAAAAGCTCTGATAACATCTTCTTCTTTGATTCTACTTATTCTCACATCATTTAAAAAAGAATCATCGGTCTCCCCTATGACAGGAATAATCACGTCGGAATCTCGTCCTAAATCGGGATACTTACTGCTAATATGTGAAATGACACCGCTATGAACCTGACCAATTGACATTGTGTTAGTCAGTAAGATCGGGGTCTCCAGCCATCCCCACTCCATTACCTGAGTAAAACCGGTCATTTCTCCTATTCCGTTAAGGATAAAACCACCAGCAACGAATAATCTATCGAGTAGGGAATCATAGGCGGGTAGAATTGCCGTAACACCAGTTCTTACACAACTCAAATCCTTTGTTCTCGGTACCCTGACTCCATCTTCAATAATAGTAGTATGCCCTACCCGGACACCGTATACATCGGTTATGGCGTTATACTTACCGGTTTTAAAGCGACCGATTGTGATCCCTAAATCTCGAATACCTGTTCTTTTTTCCTGCTCTTTTGGATTCATAACTCCTCACAAGTTAAACTCTATTTATTTTGTGGCGTAATTCTCTCTTTCGCCGATTCAATGATACGATAAATTAGTTCTTTATATGAGATATTAAAAAAACTACATATTATTGGCAGATCAGAATGCGTAGGGTGTAATCCGGCTAATGGATTGATCTCCAAAAATTGTAATTCACCATTCTCATCTTCTTTAAAATCGACCCGTGATGAATCACGGCAGTTTATGCCTTTGTGTACAATCAACGCCATCTTTTTGGCTTTCTCGGCAGTCTCGCCCGTTGCAGGGATATAATCTATCAATTGTTCACAGAGCTCTTTTGCTTTATACCCATAAACCTCGACATCTGATGTTGGTTTCAACACTACCTCCATCACTCCCACTGTCTGTGTTTTTGCCCCAGTACCAATGATACCGACAGTGAATTCTCTACCGGGTAAATACCTCTCCACTAAAACAGGTTGTTTGTATGTTCTGAGAAGATCTAGACAAGTAGCTTCCAATTCTTCTTTATTATTGATAATTGATCGGTCATTAACACCTCTTCCTGTACCCTCTGCAACAGGTTTTGCGAATAAAGGAAAAGGCAGTTTCACCAGAGAAATGGCATCTTCTGTTCTAACAGAGAAAAAATCGGAAGTGGGAATACCCAAATCACTGACTATTCGTTTTGTTAATGCCTTCTGTAGAGCTACTGCTAAGACAATCGTATCAGAGAAAGTATAGGGTATTCGATAGGCATCTAATACTGCCGGGACTTGAGCTTCTCTCCCCATACCATAGACACCTTCAGCGATATTGAAAACCAAATCCCATCTTTCACCTAAGGCCAGTTTTGATACTAGGCTTTTAATATTACCAATCTTATCTATCTGATAACCTAAATCACGAATGGTTTCTTCTAAGGCATCTATGGTACTAACACTATCCATTTCAGCAGTTTCTTCTTCCGTTAAACCTTCTTTCAGATAATTATCCCGTAAGTCATAAGTCAATCCTAATTTCATCTCCCACTCCATATTGTTTCTCATTGATTTATAGCAGTACCACTTATCATTGATAACAGGTTAACTCTATCTTTTTATTCTTAAGATACTAATATGATGTCAATGAAATATTTTTTTGCTAGCTCTTACTCCTTTGTTGTTGAATATCTACTTGACGGATTGTTTAAGAAAAGTAAACTATTTATCAAGGAATCAGATGTTATGAAAGATAAAAAGAGCGTGTTGCATACAGATGACACAATAAAGGCAATATATAGATATGATGCCAAGAAAAAGGTTTTAAGACCCTTGATAGGAATGAAGATTCCTGCCGGATTCCCTTCACCGGCCCAGGATTATATAGAAGATTCCCTCGATCTTAATGAATATCTTATACCACATCCTGCATCGACTTACTTTGTAAGAGTAGATGGTGATTCTATGGTTAATGCCGGTATATATCCTGATGATATTCTAATAGTTGACCGATCTCTAGAAGCATCACATAATAGGGTGGTTATAGCTTTCTTAGACGGCGAGTTAACCGTTAAGAGATTACAGATTAACAATGGTAGATACCTTTTGGTTCCTGATAACAAAGCATATCCTTCCATCCAGATAGAAGATTGGATGGAGATGACTATCTGGGGTGTTGTTAGCTATGTCATCCATAAAGTATAAGAAGAGCGATCGAGAGCTTTTCGCTCTCATAGATTGTAACCATTTTTATGTCTCTTGTGAGAGAGCGTTCAGACCAGATCTTGAAAAAAAACCGGTTGGTATCCTTTCTAATAATGACGGTTGTATAGTAGCACTTTCTCCTGAGTTAAAAAAATTGGGTATTGAGCGGGGAGTTCCCTATTTCAAGATCAAACAACTCTTGAAGAAACATGATATCACGATTTTTTCTTCAAATTACTCACTTTATGGTGATATGTCATTCAGGGTAATGTCTTTACTCTCCCGCTTCAGCCCTGATGTCGAGATCTATTCTATAGATGAGGCGTTTCTTTCTCTCTCTAAAATGGAGATATCAGACATCCGAGCTTATGGACATACCATTCGAAACACTATTCGTCAATGTACCGGTATTCCCATATCGGTTGGGATTGCTCCTACAAAGACTCTTGCCAAGATAGCCAACAAAGTAGCCAAAAAAGCACTGACTGAACAAGGTGTTTTTGTGCTCACTGATCCTGATAAAACAACAGAACTACTTCATCAAACACCAGTAGAAGATATCTGGGGTATCGGATATCGTTATTCGAAGATGTTGAAGAAAAACGGTATCTATAATGCCTGGGAGTTAACACAACAACCAAATGACTGGATAAAGAGCAAGATGACAATAGTCGGATTAAAGACTGTAGAAGAGTTACGAGGTAATTCTTGTCTCAATATGGAGTTGGTGAATGAGCCCAAAAAAGGGATCATATCTTCTAAGTCTTTCGGTAAAAGTATTGATAAGATAGAGGATTTACACGAAGCAGCTGCTTCATATTGTTTAAACGCAGTTTCTAAACTCAGACAGCAAAAATCATTAGCTCGTCGCCTATTGCTCTATTTAACAACCAATCCCTTTAAGAACGAACCGCAATATGCCAACTATCGAGAGTTAAAGTTATCAGGTTACTCAGCATACCCTCCTGATTTCATTAAAATTGCCGGTCAGATTCTGGACAATATCTATCGGGAAGGATTCAGATATAAGAAAGTGGGTGTCATGATAACAGATATAATTCCTGAAGACGAAGCACCAATAGACCTGTTTGAAACTGCTTATCCTGAAGATAGACGTTCCCAAATAATGCATTGTATGGATAGAATCAATAGGAAATGGGGAACGGGAGCTATAACTTTTGCCGGTGCCGGAATAAAACAAGAATGGCAAATGAGAAGGGAGATGCTCTCTCCCAGATACACGACATGTTGGCAAGAACTGCTAAAGGTTAAGGCATAGGAGATCTTATGTGTGGTCGTTTTGCCCTTTTTTCCAATATCAAAGTTATCCTGGAATATGCTGACCTGATTGATAGTGATATTGAATGGTCACCGCATTATAACATCTCTCCAAGTATGATGATACCCGTCTTGATAAAAAACTCTAAAACTCCGGTGATAGATCTTCAAAAATGGGGTTTAATTCCTAACTTCTCTTATTCGACAGATAAAGAAAAAAATGCCTTCTCTGTGATCAATGCTAAATCGGAAACTATCACAACTAAACCGATGTTTAAAAACTCATTTAAATATCGGCGATGCTTGATACCGGCTAACGGCTTTTATGAATGGCGGAAATCAGACAGACAACCATTCTTCATCAGAGTAAAGGACCTTCCATTGATCTTTTTTGCCGGAATATGGAACAGCCCAAAAGTCGAGAATCATACTATGCCGAATAATTTTACCATAATTACTGCCAACGCCAATGAAAAACTGCAACCAATTCATAATCGAATGCCGGTCATTTTCCGTCCGGAACAGATTCATGCCTGGCTTTTCAATTCAAATCAGACTGAATTAATTGAGATGTTGAAATCATTCCCAGAAGAAGATATGATAATTGAACCGGTCTCTCGTGAAGTAAATTATAGTAGAATGGATCACCCCGGTTTGATAGAAAAAATTGAGACTCTTTGAAATATAATAACATAGAAATACCTTGTTAGACGTCAAATTATATATTCTTTGATAGAGAAGTAGAATAAGATAATGAAGTTTATTAGCTGTGATATAGGAACCAAAACTTTAAAAGCAGTTATATCTGATGAGGGAAAATCGCACCAATATGTCCTCCAAGAACATTATTCCAATCCGGCTAAAGAGATTGCCAAACTTTTAGAAAGAAATGCAAACAATGATATCAGAGGTTTGGTAACCGGAAAGTATCTTAAAATACTCTCGGATGATAAAAGATTCATCCCGATTGATTGGACTATTCCTGTAATAGGGTATCTAAATAAACAAAGCAATGGTGTTTCTTTTATTATCGATATTGGTGCTACTTCTCTCTCCTTATTGGAAATTAGAGATGGTAAATTTCACCGGTTTCAGACTAATTCATTATGCGCTTCAGGAACCGGATCATTTTTAGACCAGCAGATGTTGCGCATGGATCTCTCTTTTTCTGATATTGAACAAATAAAACCAACTAATCGAATACCTGTAATAGCGAGTCGTTGTGCTGTTTTTGCGAAAAGTGATCTGATCCACCGGCAACAAGAAGGGTATACTATTGATGAACTATGGAACGGTCTTGTCAAAGGTATGGCTGAATCATGTTATGCAACTCTTTTGCGTGGAACATCTTTACATGGAAAAATTATGATAATTGGTGGGTTAATTCGTAATCCTCTTTTTTTTCATTACTTTTCTCAACTGTTAGATAACAATGATTTAGTAATCCCTGATAAACCAGAGAGCTTTATAGCACATAGCGGTATTAAATACCTGCAAGCTAACAATATCTCCACAAGTTCATTTGAAGGATTATCTGCTGGAAACAATATTGCCTATGAAAAGAAACTCGTCTTTAGCTCTCATACTGCCAATAAATTATCCGTTAATAGATCCTATGATGAGTTTGGAAATGAAATCAACATAGACAAGCAAATTAAAAACGCAAAAATACCAGTTTATTTTGGTGTAGATATTGGTTCGACAAGTACAAAAGGAATTTTGATAAACTCTGAGACCAAAGAGATTCTCTTTAATATTTACCGCAAAACTGCCGGAAATCCAATTTCTGCCTATCAAAAGCTTCTTAAAGGAATCAATATATATCAGGCAGCCCATAATGTTAAGTTTGTAGTTAAGGGAATGGGTACTACTGGAAGTGGCAGGAGAATAGTGGGAGCTTTTGCCGGCGCTGATTTGATATTAAATGAGATCACAGCTCATCTTAAGGGAGCCATCAGAGAATTCCCTACAGTCCGGACAATATTCGAAATAGGTGGTCAGGATTCCAAATACATCTTAGTTCATGATAAATGGATGAGAGATGCTAATATGAACTATGCCTGTGCAGCGGGGACTGGTTCGTTTTTGGAAGAACAAGCACAGATGCTCAATATCAAATTAGAAGATTTTGAAAAATTGAGTAGTGGCGTTGCTGCTCCAAAACTGAATGACCGTTGTACTGTCTTTATGGAGATAGATGCACAAAAATTAATTGTGGATAGTGTCTCAATCTCGGAAGTTGTGACCTCACTATTACATGCCGTTTGTCGGAATTATCTTCATCGTGTTGTTCAAAATCGTCCTATTGAAGAACCAATAATCTTTCTTGGAGCTACTGCCAGAAATCGGGGATTAGTTGAAGCATTCAGCAATATTCTCGGTAAGAGAATTGAAACTTCAAAGTATAGTCATATCATGGGTGCTTTAGGATTAACAGAACTCTTAAGTGAGCAAGCAGTAATTGAAAAATCTTCTTTTAAGGGTTGGGATTTGGATGAACAAGTGATAGAATTTCGTGAAAAGCACTGCGATAAATGTCAAAATCGTTGCCGGATTATGTATTTTGACTCAGCAGGTACAACTGTATCATGGGGTTATATGTGTGGTAAAGAGAATAACGATGAAATTACTGAAGATAGTTATGATCTTTTCTTTAAACAATCTCTGTCGAATAATCAAACTGTTTACAATGCTATCCCATCAGAACAAGTGATTTATCTCCCTAAAGCACTTTTTTATTATTCTCATGGAAAATTCTGGCAGTCTTTCTGGAATGAACTTGGTTTTAAAGTAATAGTTACTCCTGATACCGATAGAGATATAATTGATATCAGTTTAAAACAGAGCCCTAATGAGTTATGCTACCCAATGAAGTTAGCTATTGGTCATGCAATATATCTAATTAAGACAAAACAGACCCCGATCTTTCTGCCCTATATTATTAGAGATACTCCCAATCCAAAAACTATTAATTCTTTTTTCTGTGTAATTACGCAATCTTTGCCTGCGATTGTGAAAAATATCCTAAGTTCCAACAATCTACCGAATGATAAGCTGTTTTCTCCCGTGATTGATTTCAGTGAAGATTCTGATTCCAATATCGATCGTCTTACAGAGTATTTTTCAGACATATACTCAATATCAAGGCAAGATATTAAAAGAGCTTATCTCATTGCTCAGGACAGTTATTCAGAACAACTTACGAAATTATTAAGGAATAGTGAAAAGATCACCAAAATCCTGTCTCAAGAGAATAAACCTGTATTGGTAATAATGGGCAGAGCATATAATCTCTATGATGAATCATTAAATCTTAACCTTATCAAAGATACAAGTAAATATGGTTTTACTCTGCTACCATGTGATCTTATACCAACCAGTAGAAATGAAGTAACCACAGAAAATCGGAATATGTATTGGAGTTATGGGCAGAAATTTATCGCTATTGCGGAAAAATTAAGTCAATTTCCTAATTTCTATCCGATCTTTATCACTAATTTTAACTGTGGACCTGATTCTTTTCTTCTCAGTTTATTGGAAGATATTTGGTCGCATAAACCCTTTCTTATCCTTGAATTAGATGAACATAGCGGTAATGCCGGTTATTTGACACGCATTGAGGCATTTTTAGATAGGATTGAGAATTATGAACGAGAGAGTTTACAGCAAGATCCAACTAATTATAAAAGAACTATCGAACATTTACCGGATAAAAATAAAAAAATATTATTCCCCCCAATGCATCCGGTAGGAACTAATCTTCTGACTGCCTCATTTCGAGGTCATGGATATAATGCAGTACCTTTGACTAAGGAAGATCAAAGCACTTTCCAAAAAGGTAAAAGCTATCTTCGCGGTTCTGAATGTCTTCCGGCAGCAACGACTCTCGGATCTTTTCTCGACTATTATGATAATTGCATCGATGATGATGATCGAGAAACCTCACTCTTTATGCCCTGTGCTTCCGGACCCTGCCGATTTGGGCAATACAGCACTATTCATCAGATGGTTCTGAATCGTTTGCAGATAAACACCTCTCTGCTATCTTTTAACTCAGAAAATAACTATCGAGAGATTTCGGGAAGTTTACGATTATTGATCATGAAATCGATCATAATTACTGATATTATAATCAAACTTGGTTGCAGAGTGCGTCCCTACGTTGCCGAACCACAAAAAGTCGATCATATATTAAAGGTGTATACAGAGATTCTTGGTCAATCTCTCGAAAGGAGAAACAGTCTGAAGAAAGTATTGAGATTATTAGGCAATGACTTAAAAGGAATAAAACCTAATCTAACTGATTCAAAACCACTTGTAGGAATTGTGGGAGAGATATATGTTAGAAGTTCACCCTTCTCTAATGATA
>JAHYIR010000031.1 GCA_019429305.1 Candidatus Cloacimonadota bacterium | reverse complement strand
AGAGATCCTTCACATGCTGACCTTTGATGTTGTAGATAGTCAACTTAACCTCTCTCGCTTCCGAGACATAGAATGGTATCTCGGTAATTAACCCTCTTTTTGCACTACCGGTAAAGATAGGATTGGGATAGTTCTGGGAAAGGATAATCTCCAAAGAAGGCACTATATCTGTCTGGTAATCGTCGGCACTCAGACGCACAACAGTGAATTTCTGTTCTCTTGGTCTGATGACCGTTGGTGAGTATTCACCGTTTTCGATATTCATGACCTGTGGGATACGGATCCTCTGCGGTTCTTTACCCTTATCATCCCGCAGGATGACAAAGCTGATCTCTTCTCCATAATGAGACTCATCGGTATAAGCCAATATCTCCAGAGGATATTCCTGCAGGAAAGGACTTGCTCCAATACATTCTTCATCGACATAAACAGCAACCTCTATTATATCATGATCATTCTCGATGCTTTCGACAAAAATCGATTCGTAGTCCGGCTTTTCATCGTAATCGAAATGCTTGGCTCGAGGTAATGGGTCTTTGGGTTTCGGATATAGTTCGGGATAACCGGGAGGAAGGTTCCAACTGAAAGTTACTACATTATCTGTCCGGGTTCGTATCTTGTACATTTTACCGTAAAATAGTGTGCCGGAGGAAGAGCTTGGTTTAAAAGCCCTGTGCATCCACTCATCTTCAACAAGCCAGTGAAGAGACCAATCTTCGGCTTCAACAGATCTTAACTGGCTGATAACCTCTGATCCAAGCGCATCAAATACATTCTGCGGATGAGGGATGAAATAACCGACAAAGTTGGTTATATGTGGCTCAAGAGTTATCTCTTCATAAATACTAATTCTATTGCCGTTAACCCAGAGATAATGTTCGTCGCCAGCAATCGTGTTATTAAATTCCAGAATATAACCCTTGGCACTGTTAAAGCCGATAAGATTTCCAGTCCAACCTTCATCAGGGTGCCATATCATCGTTTCTCCTTGTCCTTGCCCTACAACGCTTAATATTGTACCGTTTAATGGAAAAAGCAGTTGGGCAGTAGAGGCATGATTATCCTGTTGCTCAAGACGGGGAAAAGATTCCCAATAAAACGTGCGGTGATGATATACTTTAACATGAGCATTTGATGGTGAAATCCTGTTATGAGTATAACTCTTCTGCCAGCGTAATACAGGATAATGTTTTCGGATACTCGGATTACCGTGAAAACCGACAAATTTCCAGGTCTCTTCAAAGCACCAGTTGTCATAAGTATTGTCTTGCAGCATCTCAAAAGTAGTTTTACCGTCACCAATCTCATTATCATCTGCAAAGATTTCGATGTTCCAGTAACTTCTATCTACTGTACCATTAGTATTTAATCCTACTAACCCACCAACAAAGTCAGAACAATTTACCATACTGATGCTGTAGGATCTATCTATTCCTGAGTTATAATTATAACCGACTAAACCGCCCGTTCTACTATTACCCGTAATAACTCCTTTACTATAGGAATTGATAATAGTAGATGAAAAAGCGTTGTAACCAACCAAACCGCCAACACAGTTAGAACCATTCACGATACATATGCTGTAGGATCTGTCTATTCCTGAGTTAAAATTATGACCGACTAATCCGCCTATGTTACTATTTCCCGTAACAACACCTTCGCTATATGAATTGATAATATTTGATGAAGCAGCATTGAAACCAACCAAACCGCCAACAGTAGTATTACCGATTACATTAGCTGTACTATAGCTATTTCTTATTATTGAATTATTCATATTTGCCCCGACAAGACCACCAGAATTGAGATGTGACGTTGATACATGTCCTGTACTGTAACAATTCTCGATTGTAGAACCGACATCATTCATTCCGACTAATCCACCTGCTTCTTGATAGGCAGTGATATCTATATCTGTCACACCTAAGTTCTTGATCGTAGCACCATGTGTATAACCAAACAAACCTTGATCTAAAGCACCCGGTCTGTTAATGTATAAACCATTAATTGTATGTCCATTACCGTCATAAGATCCTCGAAATCGATTATTATAATTACCAATAGGAATCCAGCCTTCTCCTTCGTACCAGATCGTATCTTCTAAGCAAATATTAGCTATTTGTTTAAAGTGTTTATCTTGGTTTTCATCACCTAAAAAGTTTCTTACATAATTGAGATGCTCTGCTGTTTCTATTAACCAAGGGTCATCAGCAGTTCCCAAACCTCCAGCAAAAAAAATAGGCAATAATGCTGCATTAGCATTAAGTCTTCCAGATCCCAGCATTCCAATATACCCAGGATTTAGATGATATATATCATCAGTAGTGTCTATCAGAATATCTTTTACTTGTGAATTATTCAAGATTATCCCATGTCTATAAGCTAACGATATGATAAGAGCAGCAACACCAGAGACATGGGGAGCTGCCATGGATGTTCCTTGATAATAGCCATAAGTATTGCCATTCAGAGTACTTAAAACACCACGAGCAGTAACTTGATATGTCTCACCACCGGGAGCTGAAATATCTACCCAAGTATCGTAAGTCGAATAGTAAGATTTCTGATCTTGATTATTAGTAGCAGCGACGGAGAAAGCCCCTTCGTAGCATCCGGGATAACGCATTCCTGTAGAACCACTATTACCGGCTGAAAAGATTGTTATTCCGCCATTTAAGGCATCTCCACCACCATTAGCATTGAAATAATCAATGGCATCAAGTACATTTTGATCATAATAATCGTCAGTGGAATACCCCCAACTGTTTTGTGAAATCGACGCATCATTATCTGCTGCATATATTGGAGCAAGATGAAAACCTCCATTACCATAGGGTGAAAATACCTGACAAGACATCAGACGTACTCCATCACCGGATCCTGAACCACCAGCTACCCCTGCTACTCCAATATTGTTATTGTTAACTGCTGCTACTGTCCCAGCAACGTGAGTACCATGATTATGAGGATAAATAGTCGAAACATTTTGAGCAAAATTATATCCTATTCCACTCCACATATTACCTGCTAAATCTACATGTGATATATCAATTCCGCCATCAACAATTGCTACTATTACATCCGAATTCCCTTTTTCAATATCCCAAGCTGCGAATAGACTGATATCAGCACCGGGTGTTCCGTCACTCTGTCCTGTATTATTATAATGCCACTGATTTACAAGTAACGGATCATTAGGTATCCATCTAATCGGGTCATTATTATGTAATTCCTTTTTATATTCAGGTTCTGCCCAAGCTATAATGTTGTCTAAACTACGGTAAGCTATTATTATATCTCTAATATCTACTTCAGAATCGAAGTGTAATTCATACCATAGATGAAATCCCCATAAACGATGACGCCATTCATATTCATTGTTTAATGCCGGACTATCAAATAGTTTAATTGCTGTATGTACATTATAATACTGGTTTAAATCATCTACTAATGGTATATCGAATACCGTAATCCCACTGTCATCCCGGATAATTTCAGTATTATCGAGATGATCTGTCATATCTTCTTGGAACTTAATTCTTATCCAACCATCCTCCATTGCCTCATCAGGGACATTATAGATATCGATAAAAGGTCTCTCACCCTTAATCACCTCATAGTCTGAAGAATAAAGGATAGATATACATCCAACCAAGAATACAAAACAAGCTACTAATAGTCTTAGTTGGATTAATAATGAAAAACATCTCTGTTTCATAATTCCTCCTAAGTTTTATTTAATCGTAGCTTTACGTCTCTCTATGAAGTATTAGAGAGACGCTTGAGGAATGAATTTGTTGTGAGTAGATGTTATTGATTGATGTAAGATAAAGATATACAGAAGATGACATATAAGCCCTAACCCTTTACAGCACAAGAAGATAGCAATGGGGGGGGGGTAACCCTTGATATAGCTGATTATTTGTTTTCATAACTACCTTCTTTTTCACCCGTAGATACTCAGAAAGAGAAATAATCAAATTACCTATACAGATACAACAAGAGAGGGTGTTAGTCTTTTGATGAAAAGATAAAAAGATAACCAAAAAAGTCAAGCTTTAATTCAACTTTTAGAGTATTAACCGTTTTGTCGGTATTTTAGGGGTTAAAACTTACATCACTGGAATTTTATTATCATTATCAGAGTAACGCAGGTATCTTGCTTTTGAACATCTTGCTTTGTCTGTTACAATGAAAAAGGGCGATCACCGGTCGCCCTACATTGCAGTTCACCTTATCACCATTCCACTCTTTTATTCGTGTTTTTTGTTTATCATTCGTGTGTATTTGTGGACAATGCTTGCTATTCGTTCTCCGAACCGGACTTTTGTTTCATATGAGAGCTGCGTATTATGGAGCAAGTCTTCATCAATATGAATGGTGTTTGCTTTAAAGAGAAGAATGACAGATGAACCACCATATTCAAAATACCCTTTTTCATCCCCCTTTTTGAATGTTTGGTTTGGAGTAAAGGTCTGTTTGATACTGCCAACTAAGGTTGCACCGATCTCTGCCATTATGACATTACCGAAGAGTTCCGATCTAATAATAGTATATTCGCGCTTATTTTGATAAAAGGTTTTTACCTTCTTCTTGATAGATATGGGTGAGACGGAATAGTATTTCCCTTTTATGACATGAGATTTCGAGGGGAGACAATCAAAGGGGAAATGAAAGCGGTGATAATCTGCCGGAGTTAAGCGAAAAATAAACATACTACCGTGCAGATATTCATCGGCTAATTTCTTGTTATTCAAGAATTCTTGAAGGGAGAAATCGTGTCCCTTAGCAATAAAATGGAGTCCTTGCTTCAGATTATCATAGGCGAGTAATTTTCCATCAACGGGAGAAATTACAGTTAAAGGATTTTGGTCTATAGAGCGGTATTCTTTTCTTATCTTTCTGATGAAGAAATCATTGAATGACGTATAGGCATTGATATCTTTTTCGTACTCGCTGTTATCAATTTGGAAGAGCTTAATAAACGATTTGATCTTAACTGAGGAATTGGGGCTTCTCATGTAACGCCCGTAAAAACGGGAGAATGCTTTCCTTTTAATCACCGCTTCTAATGCCAGATTACCGAAGGGATCATGATACAGCCACTTCAGCCACTGCTCAGCAGGTATCAGCTCTTTTTTTAATAGTCGTGTTTTCCGTTCGATATAATAGATAGGTGGTATTTTCTTATAAGCCGGTTTTCTATATAAACGCATGCCTACCGATTTCAAAGGGACCGAGAGATTCTTCTTTTTTGGCATACTCCTTTATTGAGAAGGGAAGGCATTGATTAGAAAAGTTACTCTAATAGTTGATAAAATGGCACCAATTATGATAAAGGAAAGAATCAAGAATTTGGTATAATCCTGAGCTTTGAGAGTTCCCATCATCATTGGTTCTCTGGCTAAATATGCCGAAGCACCGTAAAGCTCCTCTCCGATCAGAGTATAATCGCAGGTGGTAATGAAGAAGGGGATTTGAGTAATAGAATCTGAACCTGCGATCTGAATAGCTCCCTGAGCATTACCGGTCTCTGTCATGATAAGAGCTTCGGCAAAGAAAACCCCTAAGAAGAAATTGGCAACGGTCTTCTGTCTGACCATGATGCCATTGACACCGGCAACAAAGGCAAACTGATCACCTGATATATAGAAGATATCTTCACGATTAAAGGTGTCAGGTCTTCCGGCAGCAATGTGTGCTTCTTTTACTGTCTCCATAGCTATTGGTAAAACAATATAGTCCGCTACAGGTACCATTACTCTCGTGTCATATTCTGCTGCTTTACGAGCCACATTGCTTAAAATTGATAATCCTGCCAGAGTAGCAATATCTTCTATGTAACCGATACCGGGTACAAAAAGGATCGGTTTACCCATTTCTGTAGCTCGTCCTATGGCATTGTCGATCTCTTCTAAGCCGGCAATAGGACGAATATACATGTCTTTACCCTTCATAGCTTGTCTAATGAGATAGAATACCAGAAAACCAAAGATCAAAGAAGCTATAAGAGCCGGAAACTGATCACTGGAAAACCAATCCGGTGTGGGGAAAAAGTAAGTCTCTCCATCAACCTCGTAAATATCGTCTTGGTAAAAAAGTCCATTTCTGTCAGATTTTACGAAGATATATTGGAAACTTCGTCGGTGACGCTCTCTTATGTTTGCGATATACTTTATTCTTCGTCTGTTATTTTCAATTTGGTTTGCTTCGACTAATATCGGATGTTCAGTTTCCATCCATAACCTGTTTTTATAGTACTCAAGATAGTAATCCAACATTTCATACTCATTCATATCGGTAGTTTTAGCTAATTGCTTTTCGTATTCAGATATTTTCTGACGATAGAAATTAAGGTCATTTTCAATTTCTCCAGCAAAAATATTGGTCACTATATCAATTTCTCTCTCATCATCATAGGTAATTGCTAAACTATTATCTACTAACAGCAATTTGTTATCTAACTCATATTTATTCACTAATTTGAATATCGAAGTTTCATAAGGTATACTGTCATCGAAGGATCTGGCAAAGGGGCTGATATTACGAGCCAATCTGAAATAACGGTCACTCTTAGCTCTTTTAAGGAGATAATAGCTATAATCAGAAACAACCTCACTCTCATCCCCTTCAATAGAAGGAGAATCAATGATAATCAATTCACCAAATTCAATCAGACCGAATTCTTCATTATAGTTAGATGTCTGAGCTAAAACGTATGGTTCTATAAGCTCTTTACTCTTTATTTCCGGGATCATCTCAAAATACAAACCATCAACAATAGTATCAAAGGATGGAATATTAAACCTTATTATCTTATCGGGTAGAAATTCATTAATCTCATCCAGAAGAGTACCTTGAGAATCATAGATCTTAAAGTTAACACTGCTCAGACTGTTTAAACGATTATCAGTAAAATCATAATTTAGTGCCAGTCTGTTTCTTTGAGGATTTAGAAATGATCCTTGGGTCAGAAAAATTAGAGGTTTTCCAAAAAGCAGTTGATTATAGTCACCCTTATCATCCGGTTTATCTATTATGCTATAAACAGGTAATGTCGGTTTTTCATCGGAAAGCATAATACGAGGTTCAATAATTTCGGAAAAATTTTCGAAACCTGCATAATCTGAAAAAGAAAATACTAACCTGTATTTTTCAAGATTATTCCAATCCATAGCATATTCGGTTTCACTGCCTATGACATGAATAAGTCCATTATTAGATTGAACAAATCCAATAGTCGTTGAGGCATATGGAAATGCTGTCGGATCAGCAAAGATGTGCAGAGCTGGATTCTGGTAATCAGTTTGAATATCAGGAATATCGAGATCGGGGTTCTTTTTTCTTTGTAGAATTATTTCTTCCCGAGCTATTTCCTGTCTAATATAGGTCTGCATCGCATTAATCTGAGCTTCGGTTAAAAGATACACATTGCGATGATAAATATCATCTTCAAAAGAGGGATTGAGCCACTCGAATTGTATTCTATGGATATCTGATAAAATGACGGCTGAGAAGTCAGACGGTAATTCAGGAGAGTTATCATAAGCAATACCCATAACAATATCGCTGGGCGGAAAGAAGCGTCGTTGATAATCTACTGCCAGTACGGAATAATAGTATGGTTTCTCAGGAACCAGCATAGAGTATAGACCGTCAAAGGAACGGAGTGGTAAACCGGCATAAACGGTACGATCTTCATTACCTTCTTCATCTGTCTCGATATTTTCAATCAGTTTCGAGCGATAATAGAAATCGTCTTTATTTATAACACCCAGAACAGAATAGTGATTTAAGTACTGACCATAGATGTTAATATCTCGAGGCATTTGACGATATAAAGGGCTATCAGGGGGTTGTTGTGACTCTTTTCTTAATCGGCTTGGTGAGTATAAGCTGACAAAATCAGTGAAATCACGGTCATAATAATACATTCTTGGTGATGTAACTCCCAGAGTTGGATCGACTTCTATCAGACCAATGAGGAATAAACTATCGGGGCTTACCCCTCGGTAGATCCGATATTCTATTACACGGCTCTCTCGAGATAATGGAGTCCAAGATAGAATTAAACCTGTTCCGTCATCATCCTGAATATCCTCAACTATTAAATCTCTGATCTGATTTGGTAATGCTTGAGAATTTAGAATTGAACTGCAAGTAAAGAAAAGAAAAATTAGTGCAATTGTTAAAGGCAATGACTTATTCATAGTACCTCTTTTTTCGAAAGGGTTTTAGAAGATATTTTTACAAGTAGGGGAAAACTGCTATTTTCTCCCTTATCAGTTGTTTAAAAAGTAGTTTTCCCCTTTCTGTTCTATTCTCTCTATATTGTTCTATTGGATGAGTTTTAAAACGTCACCTATCAGGAATTGGATCCTTCCAATCAACAGAGATAGTCGAGCCATAACTGTATACCCGAATGAAGCTCCAAACCCAATCATCATATACCATACACCGATTCGAGTAAATTTTCCGTAAACACCTTCGTGTGACTTCGAGAAAAAGAAGTATAAAAGAATAGTTACTGTCCCGATAAAAATCAGAACGGTATTAACATCCAACAGAGGTAGCATAGCACTCCGCATTTGAACCAATACCGATGCATGCATAGACATAGGAACGCCCATACCGATAATACCCATGCCAAAAACGATCGGGTATCTGGAAAGCCAGCTTAATTTTCGGTTGAATCTGAAGATATAGAAAGTACCTAAAATAGCTGGGAATATCAGGATGTACTTATGTTGTAAAAAAACAGGCGTATAAAGGAATGGTATAAAGGCATTGTTATATACCAATGGAATAAAGTAGCCCATAGAGATACCTATCAGTAGATGTTCAGCAAAGCGATAGAATGGATTATCCTTATAGAGAAAGGAAAAAATAAACAGGGTGAGTAAAGCAGCGATCCAGTTACTTATTGTTTCAAACATTTAATCCTCCTATTGCACTTTTTTTTCACGTTGTTTTTCAAAGAAATAGCCGATATTACCGATCATAATAAAGAGAATAATTAATATGTGGGCTACTGTCTGAGCATTCATACCAATTCTGGCAGTTCTAAACTTATAAAGTACTGCATCATCAGTAATAGAAACATGCTCTTCTCTGGCTCTTTCTCTACTAAAAGGTCTGTCCTGAGCGGCAAAGAGATCAACCATCTTCTCATATTCTGCTGCACCTTTCAAACCGGCTAAAATACCTATAAGCTGACCGGTTTGTAAGAAGGGATAAGCATCAGCTGCCATTACCGCAGTAATCCCTGCTGCTACATTTACGCCGAATCTAGGACGGGCATAGATATACCACATAGCACCAAAAGAAGAACCTGAAGTCTCTATTATCAAATTCATTTCATTATAGTTTTTAATACCTTCCATCATCGGTAAGTTAGCCACCTGCCTTCCTTCGGCATCTGTTTCTACTGCCTCAGCTATATCGTCACCCATACCCAAAACAATTGGAAGATAGAGAGCATAAGGTTTATACCCGATATTTATATAATGAACACCTGATTGAATATCTTCAAACTCTTCTTTGACAGTGTTAATCGCATAATCAACTAATGGAGCGGCAGTAGGTGTGAAACAGATAGTAAATACCTTAACGTTACGCAAAAATGCGTGTCTGAGAATAGCTACCTCCATCGGGAAAAGTTCCGGCATAGTAGAAGCATCGTGCATGAAATTAATCAGAATTGCTCGATCTTCTCTTCCGGCAAAGGAATCTATCATTTGATAAATATTCTCAGTAGGTTCCGTAGTATAGGTTTTGGAATCGAATACTAATACAAGAGGTACTATGATCGCTAAAGCAACCATTAAGTAAACCCATCTTCTGTCTAATGCTTGTAATCTTTCAAAGAAATTCATATAATACCCCCTGTCCTTAATCACCGCTACCGAGATAGGTTCTTTCTATTCCGAGCATTATCTTAAGTGATGTAGCTGTCATTCCAAGTCCTACTCCTAAAGCTATACCGCGTTTGGCTGCCATATTGGGAACATTTAGAATCCACGTAGAGGTTTCCGGTATCCAACGACTGATTGCCATTCCAATAGGAACCTGAGCAAGCATAACTATAACTGCTGCAACTAAGAGTACAGTAGCTTCCATAGAGCGAGCACGAAATGCTTTATATGCAGCAGAAGCAATGTAGAAAGCAAGCAGTGAGAACATGGTTGAAGCCATAGGCATCTGCATATTTTTGAATATCCACATATAGGGTGTACCTTCCTGAGTTCCCCAGATAAAACCGGCTAAGGTAGTTAAAACAAGTGCAGAAAGTGTAACCACACTATATTGCCAATTGGGTAACCGACGAGAGATCTTTGCCCAATGTACCATAAAAAGACTCATAACTCCCAAAACTACAGCAAAAGGTGTCATTGCTCTTACCCAACTAAGCCACCATTGGTAGAAGTCCTGTGATAGCTTGTGGGGTATGAAAGTGTGAAACACAAAGAGGAAGCAGAGTGTGATTATTATTATCAAAGGAATCTGTCTTTTCATTTCCTTCCCTCCTATTTATCAGGAAATATATTTATAAAGAATGTTAAATGTGATGTCGAGAGAATTGTACCAATAACAATTCCTAACAAGATCAAGAATTTAGTTACATCTACCGCCTTCAGTGTTCCCATCATTAGAGGTTCTCGTGATAGATAAGCAGAAGCTCCATATAATTCTTCTCCAATAAGCGTATAATCGCAGGTCGTTATAAAGAATGGTATCTGAGTAACAGCATCCGATCCAGCTATCTGAACAGCTCCAATTGAGTTACCTGTTTCGGTCATGATCAATGCCTCAGCAAAGAACATACCCATATAGAAACAGGTTGCACATTTCTCTCTAACCATAACACCATTAACACCTGCAACGAAAGCAAATTGGTCAGTAGTGATAAAGAAAACACTAGATTTGTCATAGGTGTCAGGTCTTCCTGCTTCATGATGTGCCTCTTTAACTATTTCCTGAGCGATCGGTAAGACAATATAGTCTCTCACGGGAACTAAGATTCTGGTATCATATTCTGCTGCCTTTGTGGCTACTCTTCCGAGAATAGCTAAGCCGGCTAAAGTAGCTACATCACCTATCCCGGATAAACCGGGTTGAAAGAGGATTGGGCGTCCCATCTCAGTAGCACGACCGATGGCATTATCAATTTCTTGAATACCGGCAATAGGTCTGATATACATATCGTGACCCTGCTTTGCTCGTTTAACCATAAAAAACACAAGTAATCCGAAAAGCAAAGAAGCGATTAATGTCGGTAATCTTTCATTGTTGAACCAATTGGGTTCAGGGAAGAAATAGACATTTCCATCTTCATCTTCATAGACATCTGTCTCAACAAATCTCGCACTACCATCTGTTTTGACTATTTTATATTGAAAGGTTCTCAATTCTCCTTCACGTCGTTCAGTAATAAACTTCATACGAACTCGATCATTGGGTTTGCTGTTGGCTTCTTGAATGAATTCATAATCATTAGCTGCCAACAAATTTTGATAATGATCAATATACATCTGATGTTGTGCTCGTTCATCATCGGTTTCTGCAGCTTCCAATAATTCAGTGTATTTTTCTATCTCAGCTTGATAATTATCTATATTCTTTTCTACTACAGAAAGAAAAATATTTGTAAATACGGTCCTTTTCTCTTCTTTATCATAAAAAGCATTCATTCTTGTGTCTACCAATAACAAATTCTTTTCAGGATAGTACCTTGGAGTTCCTTTAAAAATGGAGGCTTCGTAACGGATATTATCGTCTATTTCTCTTACTACTCCTGCAGCTCGAGCACTCTGACGGAAAATTTCTCCTGAGTAAGGTTTTTTATAAACCAGATAAGAATAATCATGCACTTTTTCATTGCCCAGATATAGCTCTCTAGGACGGTAAGTTAAATACTCACTATCAAAAGCCATTTCCTGATAAAATACGTAATCATCGGATAACTCATTTCCGCTTACTTTGAAATGCATTCTGAATTTTATTCTGCGATTCTCATCATACTCAGGAGAGTCTATGGAATACTTATCAGGTAATGTTATGTTAAATCTTAAATTTTGATAGAATTCATTAATAGTTGTAATGGGCTCATCTTCGTCATCATAGATATCAAAATAGATGCTACGGACTTTATAATTCTTATTGGTTTCAAATTCATAGTTTATAGTTAGTCTTGTTCTTTCTTGATTAAGGACAGAAGAATTGGTAAGAAAAACTACTGGTTTATCCCAGTAAACAAGATTATAATCACCCTGATCGTTTGGCTTATCTATAATAGTAAAATCAGGTGGAGATGGTAAATCATTTTCTACTATAGTCAAAAATTTTACTGGTTGTGTAAATGTCTCACCACCGTACCAATCTAAAAGCGAGAAAACAGCATAATACTGATCAATGTTTGCACTATTAATGGATAAATCAATGTTATGATCAGGGTCGGATACAATGCCATCTTCAATATCAATAAACCCTGTATTCATTGATGTATATGGAGTCGCTGTTTGACGTCTGTATAATAATTGTCCAGGATTAGATAATGTAGGTTCGATAACTGAAATATCTGAATCATCAAGTCTGGCAAGTCGGTTCTCATCAAGTCTTCGGATTTCATCATTGTAATTATTAAATGCCTGTAAGTCGTTTTGATGTAGTAGGTACACATTATAAAATCTTATAATATCAGGATTTAAGGGGAGTGACCATTCAAATTGTAAACGCTCGATATCCTGTATAAAAACAGCGTAGAAGTCGCGAGTCTGTTCAGGTCTATTTCTTCTTGGTATTCCTTCAACTATTGGAGCATAAGGGGAAAACCTTCGTTGTTCATTAACCGCTACGACCGTATAATAATAAGGTGTATCAGGTTTGAGCTTTTTTAACAAGTACTGATACTGTCTCAGTCGTAGCCCCGCATAATAATCAGTTGTGATCTCTCCATCTTCATCTTCTTCTTCGATAGTAATTTTTTCTGCATGATAGTAAAACTGTTTCTTAGGGATTACTGCAAGGATATCATATCTTTCTAATTTAGGTCCTGTTATAGTTAAATCCCGTGGTATTTCTCTGAATAGAGGACTCCCTGCCGGTTGCTGCACTTCTTGCCGTAATCTTGCCGGAGATGTTATACTTACAAACATGGTATAACCGCTATCATAGTAGTAAACTCTATCACCCGGAAAACCAGTGCGAGGATTTATTGGAATATTGCCAATATAGAAAAGACTATCGGGAGCAGCTCCTCTATAAACCCTGTATTCAATAATTCTTCTATCAATACCTAATGGTTCCCAACTTAGCATTAATCCACTACCATCATCATCAGGGATATCTTCAACAATCAGATTGCGAACAATAAATTCCGATTCTTCGTCTGTAGTTAAATCTCTCTCTGATAAGGCAAAGATTGGTATTAGGATTAGCAAACAACAGAAAAGCAATGCTGTCCTTAAACATCGCTTTTTTAAAACATGATCAATCATATTCATACTCCTTAATGAGCTTATTAAAACTGCTTCAGTTCAATACATAGTTCAAAAAATAATCAACAGGATGCCCAATATAGTTATCCAATTTTTCTGTCAAACTCTTAAATTTATCCATTTCGCTTTTAGGAACCGGGGGACCTGGTTCATTATTCATCCTTAAAGGATCTATCGCTACATTATTGAGATAAACAGTATAATGTAAATGAGGTCCAGTAGCTAAACCGGTCTGTCCAACATAACCTATTACTTGATTCTGAGTTACTCGCACACCTTTACGTATACCTTGTGCATAACCATTTAAATGACCGTATAAAGTTTCGTATCCGTTACTATGACGGATCATCACGGTTCGTCCATAACCACCGGACATCCCATTTACTGTAGGATGTCCACCTTTCCAACCAACATGACTTACTATGCCGTCAGCAGCAGCAACGACAGGAGTACCTGTTGGGGCAGCATAATCAACTCCATTATGGGGTCTAACAATTTTCAAAATTGGATGATATCTACCCGTTGAGAAGCGTGAGCTTATTCTGGTATAATTTAATGGTGATCTCAAAAACGCTTTTTGAAATGATTTCCCCTCTTTATTATAATATTTGGCAAGTCCTTCGTTGTTTACATAACGATAAGCTCGATTTCTATAGTTGGCACCATTGTATTCAGCTACAAGGATATTACCGTATTGAACAAACTCACCATTAAGCATATACTGTTCATACACAAAGGCAATCCGATCACCTTCTCTTGTATCAAGGAAAAAATCAAAATCCCATTGAAAAATCTCAGCAAAATTAACAATCAGATGCGGACCTTCACCTAAAACGCGAAGAGAGGAATAGAGAGAACCGGAGATCGCAGTATCAACCTTTCGTAAGACCTTCTCTGTTTTTAAGGTATCAACTTGAGGATAATAAGTTCCACTTGAATCTCTAAGTACGGAATATGTTATTATTTTCTCTCTTACTGGAAAATATGATAACTGATGAATAACATTTAAAGTGTCTAACTTAACAAGAAAACTATCAGCTGGCTGACACCGGCGTAAATTATACACGCTGTTTAGTTGATTGAGTAATGGGGTAAAGGTTGAATATCCTAACCCTTTATTTTGTAATGCTTGTGCTAATGTTTCTCCTTGATTTAAAGTACCACCGACATAAATATGATGATCGATTTCATCAGTTTCTAGGTTGCTGGCTTGGCTTATGCAGGCAGATAAAATTATGAAAGAAATCAAGAGAGAGAGAAGCAATAAATTGATTTTTTTAAATAGGAATAATCGATTCCTTTTTACTATCATATGTTTGCCTTAATTGTTTTTCTTTTGTAGTTTATAACGTGATCAGTAAGCGTTCTTAACTGCTTATAAAAGGTACAGTAACTATAATATTTAGTTATTTTATATTCGTTAACTCTTACTTTATATATCACTAAGGTCACCACTTATTGGATTAACTCTTTATAATTCATACAACAAACAAAGTCACTCAATTTTTGTCAAACAAAAAGGGCTTGATAAATGGATGAATACTATTGATAACATGACGATTTCATTATCTACAAAAGTTAATTTTAATGCCAAGTTCTCTTTTTCCCTAATTGTGCCACAATTTCTGACACAGTATAGATTGAACCGGTAACTATTATAATGTCATCATCAGACGATTCTTTAGTTGCATTGTTTAATGAAGTATTTATATCAGATTCTGCAGAATATTCGATACCGTATTTTTTGGCAATTTCTACCTGCTCTTCAATATCTGCGGCTCTATCAGAATTATTTTTAGATATATACAGCTTCTTTGCTATCGCTCCAAGATGTAAGATCATTTTTTCGAAACTCTTATCTCTTAAGATTGCAATAACCAGACGAAAACGTTTGTTAGGAAAGATTTGTTGAAGATTTTTCACTAAATTCTCTATTCCCTCTTCATTGTGAGCGCAGTCTAATATGGTAAGAGGTTGTTTTCTAATAGTTTGCATTCTCCCTAACCAAGTAACATTACGCAAACCATAGCGGATGGCTTCAGGGTCTGGTTTTATTTTTAGTGAATTGCAATATAGAGCATAACCGGTAATCGCTAAAGCAGCATTATGTGCTTGATGTTTACCAACTAAATTTGTCTTGATATTTGCTATACGTTTGGGTAAAGATATATCCCTGTTCTTATTAATATAATCGAATGTGGTTACTGCTTGATCAAACCGCACCCTTTCGGTATTGAAATCACTTTCAATATAGTATAAAGGGGCTGATTTTGAGTATGCTACTTTACTTATAACATCAAATGCCGTGTTGGATAACTTGCCCAGGACCAGTGGTACGTTTCCTTTTATTATACCGGCTTTTTCATAGGCAATTTTTTCAATCGTATCACCGAGAGTTTTGGGATGATCTATCGATATACTAGTAATAATACTAACTGTAGCATTGAAGGGATTAGTAGCGTCAAGACGACCACCCAATCCAACTTCAAAAATACTGGTATGTAAGTTTTTTGCATTGAAATAGTAAAAAGCTATCGCTGTCGTTATTTCAAAAAAAGATGCCTCTGTTTCTTCAAAAAGATTCGACCATAAATTATATATCTTCATTAGTTCGCGAGCAGTGATGTTCTTACCATTTATTCGGAATCTTTCACGGTAATCGACAAGATGAGGAGAGGTATTCAGGCCAGTATTCCAATTGTGACTTAAACAAATAGATTCTAACATAGCAGAAGTGGATCCTTTACCATTTGTACCGGCTACATGTAGCCCGCGTAATCTCATTTCAGGATGCCCCATCTTCGCTAGAATCAAATTGATTCTATCGAGATCATATTTGATATTACTGGCGTTTCTAAGTGAAATGTACTTAATAAAATCAGTGAAATTTGATACTTTGGGGACAGTAAGCATGTAAGGGATATTTATAATATTGTTCTCTACTATTTTCCTACGTTGTATATTAAAATACCTGACGTCTATTAGATAATTGACTCTTATTATTCTATTGTCGGATGCAAGACATGATCAGGATACTCATCTACAAGAGGACAAGTTACTATTACTTCACCAGTTTCATATTTTCCCTCGGTATAGTATCTTGATTCAGGGGTTCCCGATGGACAAACATATACAGGTCTTCTTACATACCCCATTCTATGTAAATCTGTAGTATCGCCAATAAAGTTTTCATGACGTTCATTCATATACCTTAGAACTGCATTTTCAATTTCACGCATATTTTTTAAACACTCTTCGGTCTGTTCCTTGCTCTGAATATCAAGAACTTGCGGTAAAATAAGGATAAAAGCTAATATTAGTAAACCAACAATACTAATTATCATGTAAACACTTATCCCTTTAGTATCTCTTAACATATATGCTCCAATTTTTTTGTTTAGATTTTCTTTCTAACAGTTATCGTCAAGCTTTTTGTGTGTATTCTCTTCAAATTCAGCGGGTAAGAGGAAAAAATCTCATTCTATTTCTACTTCTTTTTCTTTGAGAATAGTTGAACATGAGTACAGCTGTTCAAAAAACTGTATTTTGAAGCAAAAAAAATGTATCAGACAAAGAAAGGTCTTAATACATTACTAAGCAATTAGATATAATTGCCATATCTTCTGCTACATGAGATTAAATTGCCTATTTTTGAAAGTTTTTTTCGAAAACTATTGACAGCTAAACCTAACTAAAAAATATGACAAAACCTGATAAATCAGGTAGTTCTTTAATAGGTACATATTCGTGGAGAGTGAGCAAGGAGAATATTTTTAAAAGAATAATGGAGAGTTTGATCCTGGCTCAGGACGAACGCTGGCGGCGTGGATTAGGCATGCAAGTCGAACGCGAAAGGAGTACTTCGGTATTCCGAGTAGAGTGGCGAACGGGTGAGTAACGCGTAGGTGATCTATCTTTAAGTGGGGGATAGCCCCGGGAAACCGGGATTAATACCGCATGTGTCTGATAGCATAAGTTATTAGGTAAAAGTGGCCTCTG
>JAHYIR010000030.1 GCA_019429305.1 Candidatus Cloacimonadota bacterium | reverse complement strand
CGGGGGAAATGAACCTGAGCAAATGGAATAAAGGAAAGGTTATGAGAATGAAAAAAGAACAAGTACTGAGCAGCTTGATATTAGTAATACTGATCGGGTTATTTGTCGCATGTTCCGAAGTAACGAAACCGGAAGCGGCATCCAGAATACAGATCAACCAGATCCTTGATGATATCGAAGACGCTGTATTTACTTATGATCCGGAAAAGATCATTGATTTTATTCATCAAGATTTTCTGCATAACGGGAATGACAAGATCGATCAGTCTTATGTCTGGCAAATTAGATTACTCCATTTTAATACCATGCAGATCGATAATAGAGAAATAGCTATAAGTCAGAATTCTGCTTTCGTATCGTTTGATATGACCCTAATTGCTCCCGATTCAACTGTAGTAACAGAGGAACCATCTGAGGAATATGGTGATATCTCTTACTTCATCCGTGATGAGGGTAAATGGCAGTTATACGGGAATCAGAGGTATTAGGGGTTAGGGAAAACATAAAGTAGGAATAGCAAGTCCATTGGAAGTAGAGCAAGCATTAACCACGAATGTACACTGATGAAAAAAGATTTACACTGATTAAAATTAGACGCACCGGAGGAAGGAGAAGCAAGTCCATTGGAAGTAGAGCAAGCATTAACCACGAATGTACACTGATGAAAAAAGATTTACACGGATTAAAATTAGACGCACCGGAGGAAGGAGAAGCAAGTCCATTGGTGAGGAAAAGCTACGAAGTAAAAGGTGCAGAACGCTCAGAGTGACAATGTTAGATTCTGAAAAAGAAATTAGGGGATGTAAAGATTAGTCTGATTATTTCTTGACATCAGATTATTCACTTAAATTGTGTAAAAAGTGAAATACTCCGATCAAGGGACAAATGAATGGAAAAATCGCTTATCGATTACTTTTTAACACTTGTACAAATTGATAGTGAATCAAAAAATGAGCTACCTCTCGCTCAAAAACTCAAATCAGATCTGAAAAAATTAGGAGCCAAAGTTCGTTTTGATCATGCTGCTGAGAAGACGGGGGGTACAACCGGAAACCTCATTGCTTCTTTCTCCGGGGAAAAGACAACTCCACCTATTCTTCTATGTGCCCATCTCGACACAGTAGTACCAGGAAGGGGGATTAAACCCGTTGTTGATGGTGATTTGATCAAATCAGACGGCACTACTATCTTGGGAGCAGACGATAAATCGGGAATTGTTCAGATAATCTGGGCAATAAAGGAATTAATCGAAAACAACGAGAACTATCCCTCCATTGAAATACTATTTACTGTCTCAGAAGAGATCGGTCTATGTGGTGCTAAAAATTGTGATTTTTCAATGTTAAAAGCCAAAGAATGCCTGACTTTTGATTCTCATGATGTAGGAACGATCATGAACGGAGCACCATCTCAGAACAACCTCCGTTTTAAGGTGCATGGCAAGAAGGCGCATGCCGGTGTCGAACCGGAAAAGGGATTGAATGCGATTAGAATAGCTTCTGAAGCTATTGCTGCTATCCCTTTAGGTAGAATTGACAAAGAAACAACTTGTAACATAGGAATTATTTCCGGTGGTGCAGCAACTAATATTGTTCCGGATTTGGTAGAGATCAAAGGGGAAGCACGATCTCATAATGAAGAGAAATTAACCAAATTATCAAATGATATCTCAGATATCTTCCGAGATGTAGTAACAAAACATAAAGTTAATGGAACTCAAGCAAAAGTTGATATCGAAATAGATAAGAGTTACTCAACATTTTATATTGATCCGGAAGATCCATTGATCCTGTTGGCACGTCAAGCATCACAGAACCTGAAGTTTCCCGACAGTGTTTATAAGGGTGGCGGTGGCAGTGATGCCAATATATTGAATCTTCACGGGATCAAGACGATCGTTATTGGTACGGGGATGAAAGATGTCCATACCCTACAGGAAAATATCAGCATTACAGATCTGAAAAATGGTGTTTTATGGGTAAAAGAGTTTCTGCGACTTTATGCTGAGAGGAAGAATTGATGTTACGAATAGCTCTTTTCGGGTATGGTCAAATGGGGCAGATGCTGGAAAAGCTTGCTCCCCAAAACGACTGTCAAGTAGTAAAGATTTTCGATCCTAACAGTGACAAATTCAACGAAGATATTGATGATTCCTTCTTCCAAGATGTTGATGTCTGCCTTGATTTTTCCTTACCGGAAACAGTTCTTCACAACGTTGAGTTAATCTGCTCTGCCGGGAAAAACATGGTCATAGGCACTACCGGATGGTATGATAATCTATCTAATATCGAGAATTTAGTTCGTATGCATGACAGGGGGCTAGTATATGCCGGTAATTTTTCACTGGGGATGAATCTCTTCTTTCTGATCACAGAATATTGCTCCAAGATAATGTCCAAAGCAGAAATCTATGATGTTTTTGGTTATGAGCTCCATCATAAGAAGAAAGCCGATAGCCCTTCAGGCACTGCCCGTGAACTGGCTGAGATCATTTTATCAAATTTCCCAGCTAAGAAAACTGCTCAATTTGATCGTTTAAATCGTAAAATATCCGAAGATGAATTTCACTTCGCTAGTATTCGTGGCGGTAGTATTCCCGGAACTCATATCATTGGTTTCGATTCCCCTTTCGATACAATAGAACTCAAACATACCGCTCGTAACAGAGAAGGTTTTGCTGTTGGTGCTCTGAAAGCAGCCCACTGGATAAAAGACAAAAAGGGTGTTTTCGAGTTTCAAGAGATATTCAATGAAATTTTACAAAATAAATAGGATTGAGTAGTGAGAATATTATGAATGACAATCAAGTGAACTTACACTTTACTAAGATGCAGGCACAGGGTAACAGTTACATATTTTTTGATTTCCTGGAAAAGAGTCCTCCTGTGTTTGATATACCGAAATTTGCCATATCTGTTTCAGACAAGAATTTTGGTGTAGGAGCCGATGGTATAGTTTTTTTGCTTCCTGATACCGAATCAGATGCTCATCTGAGAATTTGGAATGCCGATGGTAGTGAAGCGGAAACTTGCGGGTCTGCTTTAAGATCGGTAATGGCACTTCTCTACAAAAAAAGTAACGATTCTAAGAAAAACTACTCGATAAAAACTGCCGCCGGCATCGTGAATGGTACTGTTGTCTATCTCGATGATAAATATGAAGTGAGCATCGCCGTTAATAACATCCAGACAATATTATACGGTCATACTAAAGATGTAGATCCAATAGAGAATCTCATCAATGTAGATAAATGGATAGGGTTACCGGTCTCTGTTGGAAACCCTCATTTTGTAGTAATCGATCGTTTTCAGGAGTATGGAGCTGATATTACCAATACCGATCTGATACAACGAATTGGACCAGATATTACACAAGATGCAACATTTAAAGAGGGAATCAACTTAGAACTGGTCAAGATCATCAATCCGAGAAAGGTCGCAGTACGCGTTTGGGAGAGAGGTACCGGTGAAACACTTGCCTGTGGGACAGGTGCCTGTGCAGCTGTTTATGCCGGTTTTCATCTCGGCTTTCTTGATACAGAAGTAACCGTGATCTTTCCCGGTGGCAGAGTAACTGTCAATTTGAATCATCAAGAAAACAGTTGTCGGTTGTTAGGTTCTGTCGGTTTTGTTTTTGAGGGTCAATTAAATCCCAATGATATCTTGAAATGCTAATCAAAAGTCTGTTATTACTGCTACTCATAGCAATATTCTTTACTGCTTCACTGCAAGCCCGGTCGGAATGGTTAGGGAAAGACAAGGCAATGCATTTCATGACCAGTGCCTTCTTAACATATTGGAATTATGGCTTTAGTAATGATATACTGAATCAGTCAGAAAATAATAGTTATTTATACTCAATTAGCTTGACCACTTTTCTCGGTTTCAGTAAAGAGTTCAGTGATAAGCATATCAAGAAAACCCGTTGGAGTTGGCATGATATGGCTTATAACGGAGCAGGCATTGTGTTCGGGATCATTTTAATCAAGAATTTGAGGTAATATGGAAAATATCGGGAATTATTTACAAGAGAAGAGAAAAGAAAAAGGGCTGAGTTTAGATGAAGTTTCATCCAAGACGAAACTGCATGTCAATACCCTCAAGAACATGGAAAGTAACAATTTTTCATCTCTGGGTGGTGATGGTTACACAAAGATATTGATAACTACTTATGCTCGTGTTTTGGGATTGAGCCAGAGAGAAATAGATACCTTACTTAATAAAGCACCAAAAATTGATATAAAAGCCCCACGGCAATCGAATGAAATACTCCATCCCAAAACAATCCTTATCCATAAGAACTTCTTTCTGGTTATATTGTTGATCATCCTTATTGCCGTACTCACTTATGCTGTCGTGACTTTGTATGAAAGTGAGAAGATCTCCTGGCCTTTCTCCAGAACCCCAACACCGGTAGAAGAACCGGAACCACTGCAAGAAGATGAACCATTGGAACAGGACTCAGAAAACTTGGATATTAATACATACAATACGATCTATCCCTCAGATCCTGAAGATAATTTGTCCGGTAGCGACTCAGAAGAACCGATAAGGTTCATGACTTATACCACAGATAGAACTGATTATCTGACCTACTATAATATATGCAACGAAAACATTGGTGGAGATAATAACAGAGAATATTTTACCAGATATGTATGCTCCTTTTAGTCAGATATCCTTAAGAGATCTAACCATTTTTTGTTCTGATAGATTGAATAGTTTAGTTACACTTTTACTCAATGAATAATGAATAGCATAAAAAATTCGTATAATAAAGTAGCTTTCTCAGAAATACTCCCAGCGGTGAACAAACCATCCAGATATATCAACAGGGAGATCAATAGTTATCATAAGCAACCTCATCCCGAAAAAGTTAACTTCTGTTTAGCTTTCCCTGATCTTTATGAAGTCGGGTTTTCTCATCTCGGGTTGAAGATCCTCTATTCTATACTTAACAAAGAATCGGATAGTACAGCAGACAGAGTATATGCTCCCTGGGTTGATTTTGCCACTAAATTAAAAGAGAAGAGAATCCCGCTTTATTCTCTGGAAAACGGGATAGCCCTTCATGACTTTGATGTTATCGGTTTTACACTGCAATCGGAATTAACATATACAAATATCCTAATGATGCTGGACTTAGCTAAAATACCACTTCGAACTATAGAGAGAAATGAAAGTCATCCCCTGATCATAGCCGGAGGTTTAGGCGCAGCAAATCCCGAACCGTTGGCTCCCTTTTTCGATGCCTTCTTTATCGGTGAGGCAGAAGAGGGGATCATCGAGATCAAGAATGTACTTTTAAGTGCGAAAAAAGAGAAATTCTCTCGAGAGAAGACCCTAAAACTCTTACAAGAATTAGAAGGTGTCTATGTTCCGGCTCTATATAAAAAAGTCGCTCAAACCGTCATGCCCATAACAGGCAATTACCCGGAGAAAGTAAAAGTTCGCAAGTATCTTGATTTTGAGATAGGTAAGACCTATACTGATCAACTCGTATCTTGGCAGCAAGCGACTCATGATAGATATATCGCTGAAATTATGCGTGGCTGTAGTCGTGGTTGCCGTTTTTGTTTTGCCGGTTTCTTTTATAGACCTGTACGGGAGAGAAAAGTCGAAGATATAGTCGATCAGTTGTTAAAAGAGGTCAAACAACAGGGTTGGGAAGAGGCAGCTCTCCTATCACTCTCATCTGCTGACTACTCCTGCATAAAACCACTCCTTATCGAATTATATTCTGAACTTCATCAATCCGAAACTGATCTATCGCTCCCCTCCTTGAGAGCTGATAGTATTGACGATAATATCCTGAAACTGATGAATTCATTGAAACAAAATGGGATCACAATAGCCCCTGAGGCAGGTTCACAACGGTTAAGAAACATCATCAATAAAGACATCTCTGAAGAACAGATCCTGGAACTGGTAAAATTAGCAGTCGCAAATAAATGGAAAATCCTTAAACTCTATTTCATGATCGGTCTCCCCTGGGAAACAGACGATGATATTGCCGAGATTGGTGTGCTAATAGACCGGATTATGACTATTTCAGAAAAGAAACTGAATGTCAATATTACTATTTCTCCCTTCATACCTAAACCTCATACACCTTTTCAATGGGCTGAGATGCCGTCGCAAGAGGTATTATTAAATAGAATTTTTCAGATAAAGAATCGCTTAAACAGATATAAGCGGATCAAGATAAAATATCATGATGTCGATTCATCTTTCTTAGAGTGTATCTTGAACAGAGGAAACAGAGAAGTAGGTGAGCTGATTTATCAGGCATATAAGAATGGAGCATGTTTTGACGGATGGAATGAATGCTTTGATTTTTCTGTTTGGATAAAATCAGCAGATCAGTTAGATATTGATCTGAATCAATTCAGAAAAGGATTGACACTTGATCAAGAACTACCTTGGGAACATATTGATACCGGAATTGATAAAGAATTTCTCCGCTCTGAATACCATAAAGCTCAACAAGGTAGTATCACCGAAGATTGCCGTACAAGCAGTTGCTCGGAATGTGGTATTTGCACTCAAGACATCAAACCCTCTTATGCGGTCTATTATCGAAATCCTGAACTAATTTTAAATAAACCTTTGCGAGAGAATAAGCCGGGATTTAAATATCGGATAAAATACTCGAAAACAGGACTACTCCGTTTTGTTTCTCATTTAGATACACTGCGTATGTTACACAGATTGCTCAGAATGACAGGTCTTCCAATTGTTTATACTCAGGGTTATAATATTCATCCTAAAATACATTTCGGTCCCCCTCTACCTGTCGGAGTAGAAGGGAAAAACGAAGTTTTCGATTTTGAACTGGAAAAACCTTTGAAAAATTCTGATATATTACAAGCTTTTCTAAAAACACCGATCAAGGATTGGGAATGGCTGAATGTTTATCAACCTGATCTGGATGAGCTACCTAAATTAGACGATTACACTTATGAGAAAATAAAAGTCAGTTTCCATGCTAATGAATTAGCTTATTTCACTAACAAGCTCACTGAGTATGAGAGTAAAACCAATTGTTATTTCAGTAAGGAAAGAAAAGGGAAGATAAGAGAGCTTGATCTGAAGGAACTAATTACAGGTATCTTAATCACTAATAACTGCCTTAACATTGAGAAAAGAATCGCCGGAGCAAGTGTTTTCGATATCTTACTCAGTGTCTTTTCTATAGATCGTGAAGATACAGGGAAATACGATATAGTTAGAGAAACGATAATGACGGAAAAAGAATTGAAAAGTTGATAGATGAAAAAAGAGATTGAAATTATAAAACGAAATGTTCCGTTAAAGAGTCACTGCTCTTTTCAGATAGGGGGTAGGGCTAAGTTCTTTGCTGAACCGGAAAACTATGAAGAGTTACTGAATGTATTGGAATTCACAAGAAAGAATAGTTTACAACCCTTCTTCTTCGGCTTTGGTTCAAATCTCTTATTTCCTGATACTCCTGATAAAGCGACCTGTTTCATCTCATTGAAGAAAATGAATTCTTTCCAGATTGAAGAAGAGCAGTTGATAACCTTATGCGGAATGCCGCTTTCAATGTTGGCTGTTATTGGGTCACTTCTGGGAACAGAAGATTTCGATTTTACTTATCTTCTGCCCGGCAGTATAGGAGCCGGTTTATATATCAATGCCCGCTACTTTGAAAGAGAGATGTCTCAGATAGTAAGAGAGATCAAGTATATAGATCTTAATGACTTGAACAGAGGAATACAGACCATCAATGTTGCAGATTGTGAATATGGATATAAAATATCAATATTCCAGAAAAAACCGTGGTTAATAATCTCTGCCAGACTCACACTACCTGAGAACGCTAAGATCTCTGGCGTAAAGCTGGAAGTGATCAGAAACTTCTTACAGACCGAAAGTAACTATACAGCTTCTTTATCAGTTTTTTTTGACTTCTTTAAAGAACTGGTCGTGAGATTGAAAACAAAAAATTCTCAACAAATAAGATTGCGGGAAATCGAAAAACAACGGAATAAATATCGGCATTTCGAATTTCCTTCTGCAGGTTCGGTATTCAAGAACATTAGGGAGCTTGGTAAACCTATTGGTCAAATCATTGATGAGCTGGGTATGAAAGGGACAAGGTCGGGAGATGCTATGATATCTCCATATCATGGAAATATTATCATAAACTTGGGAAAGGGGAGGGCTATTGATGTTATCAATTTAATTGACAAGATGTCCAAATCGATTTTCAAAGCTCACGGACTACGTCCTGAAACTGAAATAACGATAGTTAAATAAAATAAATAAATAGGAAAAATCAATGAAGAGTCTAATAACAATAATATCAATCTTATTCATCTTTACGTTAGGGGCAATCGAACCGAAATTCATGAGAGATCCGGCAATCTCACCCGATGGTGAAACTGTTTGTTTCTCTTATATGACAGACCTCTGGTTAGTGCCATTTGCAGGCGGAGAAGCGAAACGCATTACAGTCTCTGCAGGAGATGATCGAGCACCCTCTTTCTCGCCTGACGGGAAATGGATCGCTTTCAGTTCCAACCGGGAAGGATTTAACGGCATCTATATTATCCCAGCCGAAGGGGGTCAGGCAGAACTGGTCAGCAGGGATGTGAATTCAGTCAGTGACTGGTTTAATGATAGTCAAAGAATATTGGGAACTCGCAATGAGATGCAGACAGGTACTGGTCTTTATGAAGTTTACTTAGACGGAACAAGGGCTCGAGAAATCACACCGGTCGGTAATCATTTTGCGAAATTATCTCCTGACAATACCAAGATAGTCTTTAATATTCGCGGAATGCCTTATAGACCTGCCTATAGAGGTAGCGTTAGTGGTGATCTGTGGGAATATGATATTGTTAATGACTCCTATACTCAATTAACAAACACTGATCTAACTGAAAGATACCCGGTCTATTCCCATGTAAGCCCACATATATATTATGGTGCTTCTGACGGACAGCTATTCCAATTATTTAGAACAGAAAACTACGATTTTGCTAATCAGGAACAATTAACCAATTTTGCAACATGGTCATTAAGGGATATCTCCATTGCGCGTCAAAAGGATCGGCTTGTTTTTGAGAAATTCGATGCCATCTATCGTTATGATGCGGAGATTGGGATTGTGGAGAAGATCGATATTATCATCCGTCAGGATTTTCTTAGTAACTATCAGGTCAGAGAGAAGTATTTTAACAAGATGAAAAATTTCGCTGTTTCTCCGGATGGTAAGTTTATCGCCTTTTCCTATAAATTTGATCTCTTTGCCATGCCGGAAAAGGGGGGAGAGGTAAAGCAGCTTACTTTTGATAAAAAAGGGATCGAAGATATTGTTATCTTACCTGACAATCGCACTATCTATTTTCTCATGCGGGATCAGGGAACTCCTCACCTCTATTCAGTTGATATCCAAGACCCGGATAATATTGTGAAAAATCTCTGGTCTGAAGGGAAGTACATTCAATATATTTATCCCTTATTCAACAATTTTTTAGCGATCCATTATGAGATCGGAGAAGACCGGTGGAAGGTTGCTTTGATGGAAACCAACACCGGTGAGATCTTCGATATTATGGAAGAGTTTCCTGTCTGGTCAAGATTCATAGCAGTAACACCAGACGCCAAATATGCCTTTTATGTCACTACTCGTCGCCAGGTTTGGTCAAGGCATCTCTATCTCTATGATATGCAGAACAAAACCAGCAAGTTATTGCTAAATCATTCCGAGTATATCGGTAATCTCTTTCTTGGTCATGATATGAAATCTCTTTTTATGACTTGGGGCAGCGATCTGGCTCGGTTGGACCTTTTACCGATCCCTGATTTTTATAAAGAGAAAGATAATTGGCAAGAGATCCTTGAACCAGAAATTGAGAAGGAATCGGGCAAGAACGATACTTCCGAAGAAGTGGAGATAAAAGTCGAATTTGAGGGTCTTAGAAGCAGAATAAACATAATTAGTTCCAGATCAGGAACTAATTATGTTGCGCATGTTATTTGTGATTCTACTCTTTACTATGTAAACCAGCAGCGCAATACTTATACATTAAGAAAGATCGATTATTATGGCAGAAATGATGAAGAGATTATCAGTTTCACAGGTAATGTCAGCAACTGGCAATATAACGAAGCAAATAAAAATTTCTATGCTGTAATTGATGAAACACTATATAGGATCAATCCGTCGACACGTAGAAGAGATATGATCACCAACGAATTCGAATATGAGTATAACGAGTTAGAGCTAAATAAAAGAGTATTTGATGAGCTTTGGGTCGAATTCGGTCGTAACTTTTATGACTATCAAATGCACGATAGAGATTGGGTTGAGATGTATCAGAGATATCGTCCCTATGTGCAATACAGCTATATTACCGATTATCTCTCTTATGTAGTAGATGAAATGATCGGAGAGCTTAATGCCTCTCACACCGGCTTCTATCCTCGTTCTGCTAATGGTGTCGATATAGTCAGGGCTGCTTATACGGGATTGGTCTTAGATTACTCGAATAGACTTAATGAAGGTATTCAAGTAAAAAAAATATATCGTCATTCCTCACTATATCAGGCAAACGGTATCCGAGCAGGTGACCTGTTGCTCAGTGTTGACGGGATTAAGATCACACCCTCAACTTCCATTGAATCGCTTTTTGCCGGTAAGATAGACAAAAAAATCGTCTTGGAATTCAGAACACCTCAGGGATTGAAAAAAGCTGAAATCAAGGGTCTCTCTTACGGTCAACAATATGATCTTTATTATGAAAATTGGGTAGCCGAACGAAGAGAAATAGTGGATAACTTAACTGATAATCGGTTGGGATATATTCATATCCGGCGCATGAACCAACCAAGTTTACAACAATTTACCACCGATCTGTTTGCAGAGAATTATGATAAAGAAGCGATAGTCTTGGATGTCCGTTTCAATGGCGGAGGGAATATCAGCCGTTCGCTTTTAGATATACTAACCCGTGAATATCGAGCTTATACTACAAGCAGAGGATTTCCTTCCGAACAGTTTAAATCACCCGGACAGATCTGGGAAAAACCACTCGTACTCCTGATCAATGAGAACTCTTTTTCTGATGCCGAGATCTTTCCTATTCTTTTTCAACAGCTGGGCTTAGGTAAAGTGATTGGAGTACCAACTAGCGGTGGGGTGATTGGAACTACCCCTTATCAGCTTATGGACGGCTCGTCAATGCGTTTACCAAGATCGGGCTGGTACACTCTCGACGGAATTAATATGGAAGGTAGCGGTGCCACCCCCGATATATTTGTTGACCATTCACCGGAACAGATTATCAATGACGATGATCAACAATTGAAAACTGCTATCCAGGTTTTAATGAGAAAACTTCAAGAGTAAGTTGTTACTCTTTAAGTATAGAAATGGAGGTTACTAATGGAATCAAATCAAAATCAACGCACAATGGCTTTATTAGCCCATCTATTGGGTCTTTTTACCGGCTTTATTGCTCCTCTGATTTTATACCTTGTGTTAAATGATCAACCGTATGCCAAAGAACAGGCAAAAGAGGCTTTGAACTTTCAAATCACGGTCATTATTGGCTTAATTGTCTCATTTATCTTAACTGCCATTCTCATTGGAGTGCTGTTACTGGTAGTTGTTTTAGTTCTTGATACCGTCTTCTGTATTTTGGCAACAATAGCAGCCAGCAGAGGTGAGGATTATCGTTATCCAATATCGATCAGAATAGTTAAATAATAAAGGTAATGGAGCTCCGCTCCATTTGGGTGGCGGGGCGGGTAGGTCATCATTATTCCAGACACTGAAGTGTCTGGCTATCATATTTCATACCCCTATCGGGGCATGATCTTATATTACTGTGATAAAAGTTAGTCGGTGATGAGATCTCTCCGTTTCGCTTCGCTTCAGTCGAGATGACAATAGAAAGGAAGCTTCAGTCGAGATGACAATAGAAAGGAAGCTTCAGTCGAGATGACAAAAAAAATATCTCGCTTTACTTTGACAGCACCCTTTATGGGTGCTATATAATAGCCTGCGACTTCAGTCGCAGGTAATGGAGCTCCGCTCCATTTGGGTGGTGGGTGGGGATTAGGTCATCCTTATCCCAGACACTGAAGTGTCTGGCTATCCTATTACATACCCTTACAGGGCATGATAAAGATCTTATTAAATCTTCCTGGCTATCCTTCCGCCGGTGCGTCTTACTTTTATTCGTGTTCATCTTTTTTAATCTGTGTCCATCCGTGGAAGATACTTGCTATTCCTCAATATCAAATAGTTATTGACACATCATTGCTCTGAAATTTTTCTAAAATGTTATGGCAATAATCGTTAAGAAATTTGGTGGAACTTCAATCGGCACTATTGAGCGTATTGAAAAGCTGGCTGCTAAACTTGTGAAAGAGAGGCAACAAGGGGATCAATTAGTCGTCGTCGTATCGGCAATGGCTAAGACTACAGATGAGCTCTTTTCTCTGGCTCATAAGATCAGCAGCAATCCTTTTCAGCGGGAGCTCGATATGCTGGTTACGGCAGGGGAGAGGATAAGCATGTCTCTTCTCTCAATAGCTCTGCATAAATATGGAGCATCGGCAATTTCTTTTACCGGTTCTCAGAGTGGTATCATCACCGATAATTGTCATGGCAATGCCAGCATCATCAATGTAAGTGCGTTTCGCATTAGAGAGGAATTAGAGAAAAATAAGATAGTCATAGTCGCCGGTTATCAGGGTGTCAGTCTCAATAAAGAGATAACAACCCTTGGCAGAGGTGGTTCTGATACGACGGCTGTAGCTCTCGCCGGCTATCTTGACGCTCAAAACTGTGAGATCTATACTGATGTTGAGGGAGTCTTTACCGCTGATCCATATAATATCAGCAATGTTCGCAAGATTAATAGTATTGACTACGATCAAATGCTCTATTTAGCTAGAGCCGGATGCAAGGTCATTCATCCGAGAGCTGTAGAATTTGCCATGAAGTACAATATAGAACTGGAGATCAAATCGTCTTTTAATGATCTTCCGGGTACATTAGTTAAAAAGGATTTAGAAATGGAAGAGAAGAAAATATTAGCAATTACAGGTAGAAACCATCTTACCTGCTATGATATAGCACTAACAAAGGAAGAAACAGGAAAAGTGTTATCTGCTTTGAAGATGAATAATCCGGAAATTTTAGAGTATGCAATACCGGAAACTGAGTTATTCAGAATAATCATTGAAGAGAAGAATGAAGAAGTTCTCTCCAAAAAATTAGCTGCTGAAGATATTAGAAACTACAACAAACTCGGAAATCTAAGCTCAATCACTTTTACCGGATTAAGAATGATCAATGATATGGGGATACTGGAAAAGGTCATACAAACTCTTCAGGAGAAGAATATTGAAATCTTTTCGCTCACTCGCAATCATCTCGGTTTTACTTTATATATCAAAACACCTGAGAACCACGATTTGATCGAGTATTTTCATAATTCCTTTATAGTTGAAGGAAATGTTAAATGATCCAACAATTTCTATATTCAGAAGATAGATAATGGAGTAATAATGGAAAAATTTTTAGTAACAAGTGCCCTACCTTATGCCAACGGACCTTTACATATCGGACACATAGCAGGTGCCTATCTGCCGGCAGATATCTTTGTCAGATATCTACGGCTGAACAACAAAGATGTAATCTATATCTGTGGAACAGATGAACATGGCGCTCCGATCTCTATTCAGGCAGAAAAAGAAGGTGTAAAACCTGAGGATATTGTCGCAAGATTCCATAAGAGCATCAAAGAGAGTTTTATCGGTCTTGATATTGATTTCGATAACTTTTCCGGTACTGCCAGACCGGTTCATCACAAAATAGCTCAGAAGTTTTTCCTTAGTTTGCTGGAGAAAGATTATGTTAATGTTCATTCCAATCAGCAATTTTATTGTGAGCATTGTAATCGTTTTTTAGCAGATAGATATGTAGAGGGAACTTGTCCGTTTTGTTCACAAAACGGTGCTCGAGGAGATCAATGTGATGCCTGTGGTAAGTTAATGGATACTATCACGTTAATCGAACCGAAATGTAAGATATGTCACAATCAACCTGTGATCAAGGAGACCTCACATTGGTTTCTTAATTTACCGGCGTTTCAAGATAAACTCAGAAACTGGTTACAGTCGAAGACCTATTGGAAAGAAAATATATTACGGTTCATTCTCGGTCTGCTCGACGAAGGGTTAAAAGAACGAGCCATTACCAGAGATATTGATTGGGGAGTACCCGTTCCTCTGGAAGAGGCGGAAGGTAAGGTCTTATATGTCTGGTTTGACGCCCCTATTGGCTACATTTCCTCTACTATCGAATGGGCTGAAAAGATCGGAGAACCTGAGAAATGGAAAGATTACTGGCTCAATCAGGATACTAAACTGATTCATTTTATCGGCAAAGATAACAATGTCTTTCATGCTATCTTCTGGCCTGCTGTTCTAATGGGGCAGAAGGAGCAATATGTTCTGCCGCACGACATCCCAGCCAATGAATTTCTCAATCTGGAAGGGCAGAAAATATCTACCAGCAAGAATTGGGCTATCTGGGTTAATGACTTCCTGCAAGAGTTTCATGGTGATCTTCTTCGCTATTATCTGGCTATTATCGCACCGGAATCAAAAGATAGTGATTTTAACTGGAAAGAATTTCAGGATAAGAATAACAGTGAATTGTCCAATACACTTGGTAACCTTGCTAACAGGGTTTTTGTCTTCTCTCACAAGTATTTTGCAGGAAAGGTAAAAAGACCGGAAAATCTTAGTGACTATTCGCAAAAAACACTGCAGGAAGCTAAATCACTGTTGCCAGAGATCGATGATTGCTATCAAAACTATCGGGTGAGAAGGACTACCAAACTTATTATGGATATTGCCCGCTTGGGTAATAAATACTTCGATGAAAGAAAACCCTGGGAAGCGGTAAAAAGCTCTCTCGATGGGGCAGAGGAGACATTGTATGTCTGTCTTGTGCTATTGAAGTATATCTCTATCGTTCTCTACCCCGTTATTCCTCGTAAAATGCTCGAGTTAAGATATGCGATGAAACTCCATAACAGACCGGAGTGGAAGGAGTTAGAGGAAGAACCGGCATCTTTTGAGATAGGGGAGAGCTCTCCACTATTTCCCCGTATTGAAGACGATATTATCAGCAAACAGTTAGCTAAACTATATGCCAACGCTAAGTTAAATGATAATGATAATAATAAAACAAACATTAATCACAAAGATATCATTGACTATGACGACTTTCAAAAACTGGAGATCAGAGTAGCTGAAGTTTTAGAAGCTGAACCAGTTCCAAAATCTGATAAATTACTCAAATTGAGAATCAAGATAGGAAGTGAAGAAAGGACTGTTGTTGCCGGTATCTCACAGTATTATGAGCCGGAAACTCTTATAGGGAAGAAAGTGGTTATCCTCATGAACCTGAAACCGAGAAAGATATTCGGTATGGAATCACAGGGGATGATCCTCGCCGCTTCGGATGATAAGGGGCTATCTGTAATAGTGCCCGACAAAGATATTCCTTCCGGTAGTGAAATTTCATAGCAACCATCATTAATTAAACTACATGAATAAATTTTATATCGAAACGTATGGCTGTCAGATGAATGTCTCTGATAGTGAAATAGTGAGCAGTATTTTGCAGGGAAACGGATTTGTTGCTGCATCTTCAATTGACGATGCTGATATAATAATCTTTAATACCTGCTCAGTTAGACAACATGCTGAAGAACGGGTTTTAGGAAGAATATCCAATGAAATGTCTAAAAAACAACTGAAACCACTCCTAAAGATCGGGATCATCGGTTGCATGGCACAGAGATTAGGTGATAAGCTCCAAAAGCAGATTAATGGGGTAGACTTTGTTGTCGGAGTTGATAGTTATCGTCAATTACCCGAGGTATTAAAACTAAAACGCCCTAAAAGCGATTTTAACAGCAAAACTAAGCAAGATAGTAGTGAAATGTATTCGGAATTTAAACCGCTCAGAAAAAGCGATTTAAACGCCTTCATTACGATTATGCGTGGTTGTGATAATTATTGCTCATATTGCATCGTCCCATATCTGCGAGGTAAAGAGCGGAGCAGACCTGTTGAAGATATCTTGCAAGAAGCATATCAAGCCGGTTTAGATGGTTATAAAGACATTACGCTCTTAGGACAAAATGTCAATTCCTACCAGTGGAATGATACAACTTTTCCTCAATTACTTGAAAAACTGAACAATATAGAAACTATTGAAAGGATAAGATTTATAACATCTCATCCTAAAGACCTTTCTGATGAATTAATAGATGTCATGTCTTCGAACGAAAAGATCTGTGAACATCTTCATCTCCCGATGCAATCGGGTGATGATACTATTCTTAGTAAAATGAATAGGGGATATACTTACTCCCATTATCGTAAAATAATCGATAAATTAAGGTCAAAGATCCCTTCTATAGCAATAACTACAGACCTTATAGCTGGCTTCCCTTCTGAAACCGAAGAACAATTTTCAAAAACTATTGCAGCTATGCGTGACATAATGTTTGATTTTGCTTTTATGTTCAAATACTCTCCCAGAGAGGGTACTGCTGCATACAAATTATCTTATGATGTACCAGATGAAATTAAGCTGGAAAGATTAGATAGAATGATTAAACTGCAAAATGAGATTACATTAAGTAAGTATAGAGATAAGATAGATGAGATTGTCGAAGTTTATGTCGAGAAAATCAGTAAGAAGTCCCCTGATGAACTATCGGGAAAGACCAGAGATTTTAAAATAGTAGTTTTCCCAGGAACTAAAGATCTAATCGGTTCATTCCAAAAAGTAGAAATCACTGATGCTACCGGATGGACTTTAAAAGGGAAACTTATCAACAAGATTTAAAAACTATGAAAAAGATACGAGAGAGAGGAAGTTTGGCAAACCACCCAGAAGATATGATAAGCTATATTATGTAAACCTTAGGGTGTATTAGTTATTTTATTGAAAAGAAAATGAGATACGGAGATATAAAATGAAGAGTATGACCGGCTATGGAAATAGCAAATTTCAGGATGAATTTTACGAAGTTGATGTAGAGATCAAAAGTCTTAACCATAGATTTTTAGATATGAGTGTATATACCAACAATGAGATCAATCATCTCGAATTTATGATCAGAAAGCAAGTCAGCGAGAAGATCAAACGTGGCAAGGTATATGTAACAGTAACGGCAACGGATAAGAGCATACCTGATTTGGAACTGGATAAAGAGTTATTAGAACAATTAATAAGAATTCATAAAGATTCTTATGAAGCTATGACGATTGATAAAGAGCCAGATATAGATGAAATACTGAAGTATGAAGGTGTGATAAGAAGGAGAAAAATGCGTTACAATGATGAAAAAATGACATCAATCATTGAAAATACCTTGCAAAAAGCCCTGGAATCATACCTAAAAATGACCTATTTAGAAGGGGCTATAGTAAAAGAATGGCTCAAATCATCCATGGAACGAATTGCTAAAGAATTAGTTACCATAGAAGCTCATCTCCCCCAGTATCGAACCGATTTGCATGAGCGACTTAAAAAGGTTATCGAGGAAGTATTGAAATTTCCTTTAGATTCTGATATAGAAAAGCGTTTAATGGTCGAAGTTTCTTTTTACATAGATAAATACGATATCAATGAAGAAATAGTACGTTTGCGTGATCACCTTGAGAAGATGACAGAAATCCTTAAAATAGATGGACAGGAGACCGGTAAAAAGATGAACTTCATTATTCAAGAGATGCAGAGAGAGATCCAGACTTTGAGTGCTAAATTCAATAATGTGCAGGTCTTTCCTTCAATCTTAGCTATCAAAGAACAAATTGAAAAGTGCCGGGAGATGATCCAGAATGTCGAGTAGTAATGAGATCTTGTTAGAATGGGAATCTTTCCCTTTAAGAGAGAATCCTCAGAAATCGCTTTTTGCCGTCTTTATTTTAATTGCCATCTTTGCTATTCTCTGGTATATAACTATTGTCTTATGGCAAATGCCCTTATTCTATATCCTGGGGATAATCTTAGTTATTGTTGAGCTTCTCCCCTACTTTATACCTACCCGTTACATCATGATGGAGAACCGATTTGAGGTTTATTATCTTTCTATCAAAATAGAAAAGAGATATGAAGATTTTCGATGCTTCTATGCTGATGACAAGGGAATAATGCTGGGAACTTTCCTGCGACCACGCTGGCTTGATAAATATCGTGGTCAGTCGTTACGGTTCTCGAAAGATAAGAGTGAGAAAGAAGAATTGTTAAAGCTATTAGAAAGAAAGATAGGAAATCGCAGATAATGCCGAATAAGAATAGACGAGAAGAGATAGAGAAGCTGATCATAGATTATTTAGAGAAGAATAGAAATAGTTATTATTCCCTGAGAGATCTGACCCAGTTATTACCATTACGGAAACACGAGCATAGAGAACTACGTGATATCATGAACTCTCTTAAGCGAGATGGCAAGATCATCCTGCGTAATAAACAATTTGGCATTAAATCTTCACCTCAACAGAAGATTGTTGAAGGAAAATTCGATGCTGGTTCTTTGGTCAGAGGATATTCTTATGCTTTCGTTAATAACAAGAATGGTGATATATTTATCGATAGTGAAGATATCAGTAGTGCTTATCATGGTGACACAGTCCGGGTGGAGATCAAATATCGCAGACGTGGATTATTGTACGGAAAAGTTCTTAAAATAGTCAAGAGAGCTAACGATAAGCTGAGTGGCAATATCGACGCCTATCAAGGCAGATACTATCTTGTTCCTGATCTGGCGAGAATCCACACAACTTTCGATATTACTGATCGTGGTGGAGCAAAAGTTAATGACAAAGTACACCTCCAGATTGAAGACTGGGGTAATCGTGAGATGAATAAAAGACCACGCGGTAAAGTAATCGAGATCCTTGGTACAGCAGGAGACACCAAAGTCGAAGAGTTAGCCCTGATCAAACAGTTTGAATTACCCCTATTCTTTCCGGACGAAGTGATTGCAGAGACCGAAAAATTGAACGATGAGGTCGACGAAAATACGCTTCATAACAGAAAAGATTTCCGAG
>JAHYIR010000029.1 GCA_019429305.1 Candidatus Cloacimonadota bacterium | reverse complement strand
CCCACCGATAGGGTCAAAGTTCGGTGTAGCAACACGGTTCTCTAATTCAACATAAACAATATTGGACGGGATCGACTCTTCAGAATCATAGATAGCTGTAACATAATAATAATACTCTTCCAAAGTTTCTAAATTGAAGTCATAATAATTAGTATTTATAACCAGTTGCTGATTGATCTTAATTCCATTACGATAGACATTATACCCTTGCAGTGTCCTGTCACCTTCATTTCTCAAAATTCCGGAGGAACGATTCCTGCTTCTATCCGCCTCTCGTTGTAAGAAATCAGTGTTATCATGATCAGATAAAGCTGCATAGGCAGCTGCAGGAGGATCCCATTCCAGATAAACAGCGTCATCAATAAAATCCGAAGTCAGGTTAAGAGGTCTCGTTTCAACATCACCTGCTGACACACCAAAGAAGACCATCTGGGCTTGCGGTTTATTGGAAGTGGATGTTGTTGTTACTGCATTAGTTTGATCTGAATTGTCGTTCCAGACATAACGATAACCGTTAGAGACTGTGTAGATCCTCTGCTGACCTGAAGCATTGTAGTTTGGAACTTGTGCAAAAGCAGTATCCACCAGAATATTATCCACCCCATTCCATTGAAAAGGTGTATCGAGAGTCAGCATATCCCAACCACCGGCAACAGGCATATAGCTTGGGATTAACAGTACTGTTTCATAAGGTCCATAATCATGACTGCTGGCATCTGTTGCCGTAGTATGTTTCATCCTGATGATAAAATTAGGTAGAGCATAAGCAGGAGGTGAAGTAACATAAAAACCAAATTCTGTTAATAGTCCTCCAGCTATCATACCTGCAGCATTGAGTTCAGCAGCAGGATATACTGTCTGCCCTCTCTGGCTTCGATACCAGATATTTATTGGATTAGCAGTAGTAGTTCCGTTTGTTGCAGTACCTGAGCCCATCTGAACTGTAAAAGAACCTCCGACATTGAGATTGATATTTCCATTGTTTATGTAGTTTCCATATTCGATAGTATAACCTATCGTGAAAAAAGTACCAATCTCTATTCCTGCTCCAATATCTAATAATAGGGTGGGATATATCGTTTGACCGGATAGTAACTGAGAAGCATTATCATAACTAATATCAAGAATACTAACCTGCGGATGATTAGAAACAAAACTCATACTGACTTCAGGAGAATTAGCTGCACCAATGTTTCTTACCGGAACAGATACAGTTATCATCTCACCCGGATCAATGATCCCATCATTATTTCCATGGGGAATAAAGTCGTAGATCAAGAGATCCTCGGTCTGTAAATTTGGTGCTTGAATTAAAATAGTGAAACTCTGCTGCCAACTTAGATCCAGATCACTTTGCATTGTAAGTGTCATGTGTGCTTGATGTTGATCAGGAACATTATCAGCAATAGAAATGCTAAAGGCATTATCTACTGAGACCAATTCCTCTACACCTATTACACCAAAATATTCTGTATTATCTATAATATTAACATATTGATCATTAGTTGATAGGGTGGCTGTTACTTCACCGGCAGTCGTGCCTCCAATGTTATTCAGAGTCATCGACATAGAAAGAGTTTCTCCAAATTGTGGTAAATTAGAAACACCTCCGGAGTAGCTGATATTCTCAATGATAACATACGCGTAATCAGGATTTATCGAATCAGTTGTAAAGAATATTGCTGACTCATTTGTTATTGGTCTCGCTGCGGTGGGATATACGTTAGCAAAAGTATAGGTCATACCAACCGACTCTGTGTGATCAGCAATACCTACAGTGGAGTAATTACCCCATTCAGGAGAAGCTTGATTATTAACATTATTGAATACTTTGTATTGGATCTTTATGTTTCCATCTCCAGTAGATGTCATATAAACTGCGGGATCATAAAGAATGATCTGAAATGTTTCTTCTGCGTTACCTACTCTGTTCAGCATATTTTGCCATTGAATGATAAAAATTGATTCATTCTGATTGTAATATGTATAAACCCCTCCAGCACTGGTAGAAAGATTATCCCAGAAAGCAGCTATCATAGCAGCCGGTCCCATTGGTCCGGGTAATCTGTAATTTCTGAAAGTACTTTGTTCTGTCACTCCGAAACTTGCCCAACCGTTGGCACATATACTGATTATATCATAATCTATTCCATAAAACCTGAAAGTAAAAGGAAGATCCATGCTTATTACCTGATGAAGATTAACATGATCTGATTGCAATCCTGTATTAGTGCCATTACCACCGAGAGTTGGAACGATCTCGATCCAGTCATATTCCGGTGCTAGAAAATGATCAACATCGCCACTATCGTAACAACGGTAACCGTAAGCATCAGGTCCTAATGGATCATCAACAGTGACTGTTCCAATCGTTAAAGTAAGTTGTACCGTCTGTTCAAATCCTGCAGAGTTATAGAGTAGCAAATCAAGATAAAAGATCGTACCGGGTACGATAACACCTGAAGCAGATAAAACAAAATTATTACTACTATTAGTGATTGTACCGCCTGAAGTGATATTGCCAAAATATGCAGTTGGGTCAATTATTGATAAACCATCACCACCGCCACTAATTGTACCATATAAATCAGTAAGCCCGATATTGCCATTATTGTGAAGAGTTACGAACATCTCTGATGTCTGACCCGGCTCTAAGGGCAAATCACCGGTAAAGGTAATATTAGTGGGAACAAGATTACCATTATTGACTGTTAAGGGGAAACGACTAGTCCAATTATTAACCAAGCTTTCATTAACATTAAGATCCATAAGAACAGTATGACCGGAAGGTGTATCCGGAGCGATCTCTATTATGTATTCATTTATGCTTTGACCAGTTCCTCCAGCAACTATATTTGGATAAGTCGAATAGTTTTGAATGATATTTACATACTCACTTTCAGATGATAAAGTAGCATTTAGACTATATGCTTGCCTTCCTAAATAGTTCTTCAAATTTAATACAAAACCTACTTGATTGCCTGCATTGGGAACTCCATTTACAAAGAGACTATGTAGTGAAACAGATGGGCCACCATCAAAAGAAAATGTGCCGTGATGTGGTATATAATCCGGTTTTGTAACAGTTACTTTTACAGTTCCATTAGTATCAGAACTGAAGAAATGGGTGATATTACCATTTTCATCTGTATACCCAGTCACAAAAAGTGTTTCATCATTCCCCACGACCTGTCTGAGTGTTACCCAGGCATTTTCTACCGGTTGGGAAAATTCATCAGTTACTGTTAAATCTAAGTAATTGGTTCCTAATGGAAGTAATTGATTATAGGCAACATTAAGTTGTTTGGGATTTTCTACCCAGATATCCATAGAAGGATCGCCCATCAAGCTAGCTTTGTGGGTATGGTAAGGGACTTCAGAAGAATGCATTATATCCCACGTTTGATGTAAGAAGATCTTACCTCTTACCAAAGTTTCGCCCATAGTTCGAATACCTTCATTGAATATCCCATAGAAAAAGGCACCGGTATAGGCATTATTGAAAGCTGTTTTGGTTGATGCAGTATTCATCCCGACCGTAGCTACAGCCCCTTTAGGTTCACCAACAATACCCATGTTAACTATTGCTTCTGCTTTACTAGAATTATCGAAATACAAAGTTGAGCAGGTCATAAAGAAACAGTTAGGCAACATCAAGCCATTACTAAGAGATGATGCATTAGGTGACCAACCAGCCATACCTATATATCCCCTAAAGGGAAAGAAAGCAATCCCTTGATTAAAAGCATTATTGATAACTGTTGTAGCGCTACCATTATAATGCTCAGTAAACTGAAAGCTTGGATTATATCTTTGCATGATCTCTTTAACATATCTGATAGTAATTCTGGGAGATTCACCTGAAGATGTTGTTCCATCACCTACCAGTAATGAATGCTGATACCAATTGATGTTGTCAAGATAGGGATATCTCTCATAGTTCTCTATCTTCTCCCAGATAACCATTAATTGATCTAAATTGCCAAAGGGGAATCTGCCCACAAAAGTGTCGGGAATATCATCATTACCTTCCAATAACCCATAAATGTGATCTGTTGTTGCCCCGTATCCACTGGTTGTAGGAATAGTAAAACTACCACTACCTCCACCTATCAAAACTATATACTCGGGTGGATTTTCCCAAGTATTATAAGCATTCTGAATGTAGTTTTTTATAGCAGTGTTATTACTTAAATCCGCGGTATCTTTCGCAAATATCTCAAAACCTTTATCGCGTTTCCAGTTAACAAATTCGTTTACTACAGGTGTTATCAATGTACTGTGATGATGGATAACAAGAATGCTGCGTGCCTGATATTCCAGATCGGGATTGCGGAATTGCCAATAGTTAAGCAATGCACCCTGATAGATATTTTCAAAGCTGCGGGATAATCTACGGGAAGGTCTATCTATCTCATTCTCTCCGGGAAAAGTTCTGTCATAGTTTACTCTTAACCTGATGTTTTGGTGAACTGTCAGTTCTCTACGGAGCGGATTGTAAGAAAAGGGATAGACAACTAAGGATACAGTTCTGTAATCTCTTAAGATTGCCGGTGTTCCTATATCCATCAATTTTGCAGGATAGGAAACATCCTGTTTGTAAAATTCGTTGTCATATAAAAAGCCCAGCTCATCGGAAATCACCATATCTGGACCCTGAGACGGGAAAAAGAGGATATTCTCCCTTATCTCAGTTGCTGTAACTTTCAGTTCTTCTATAGATGCAATACCTCTTTCCGGTATAGCAAGCATAACTGTAAAGAAGGGGATTTCTGGTAAACCCTCTTCAAATATATATCCTGCTTCCGGATGATAGATACGCTGATATTCTACACCGTCGACTTTATTGAGGATATACTCGTAATCTTGTAGATTAAATTCCAGTTCAGTATAGTTATCACCGGTTGATACTACCTGAAAGGATGTTGAAAGTGCATGTGTGAAGCTGATAGACATTACTATCATAACCAATATTAACAACACGACATTAAATCTAAAACTAAACTGATTAACGTAATTCATTGATCCTACCTCTGTTTTTTCTTTACATTATTATAGTCAAAATAAAAAGCAATTTATGTTCCAAAATACAAAAAAAGGGGGTGAAAAAAACACCCCCTTAGCATACTATTTATCACACAGAGTTATTACTCTGGAATTCTTTCATAAATTCAGCCAGTTTGATAGTTGCTTCCATTGGCAGAGCATTATAGATCGAAGCTCTACAACCCCCAACACTTCTATGACCTTTAAGTCCACTCATCTTATTAGCAGCTGCTTCTGAAATGAACTTAGCTTCTAACTCTTCGCTTGGTAATCTAAAAGTAACATTCATCAGAGAACGGGAATCTTTTTCTACTGTACCTTTGTAATAGCCGTTAGAATTGTCAATAGTGTCATAGATGTATGACGCCTTTTCTTCGTTGATCTTTTCAATAGCAGTCAGTCCACCTTTATTCTCGATCCATTTCATTACTAAACCGACAATATAGATCGGGAAGGTCGGAGGTGTATTATGCATCGAATCTTTATCGATATGAGTTTTATAGCTGAGCATAGTAGGAAGATTGGGTTGGATCTTTTCCACCAGATCATTTCTGATCAGTACCAGAGTTACACCGGCAGGACCAATGTTCTTTTGAGCACCGGCATAGATCAAGCCATACTTATTAACATCGAACGGTTTACTCATTATATCCGAAGACATATCAGCAAAAAGCGGAACATTTGCAGGAAGATCGGGGCATTTTTTAAACTGTGTCCCGAAAATAGTGTTATTGGTCGTAATATGCAAAAATGCTGGATTTTCTGACAGATTGAGATCTTTGGGAATATAGGAAAAGTTTTTATCTTCCGAAGATGCAGCTGCATGTGCTTTTTTCCCTATTTTCTTTGCTTCTTTGTAGGCATTCATAGCCCAGCTACCGGTGAGAATATAATTGGCTTCCTTATCATCCGGGCAGAAATTCATGGCTGTCATTAAGAATTGAGTAGTGGCTCCTCCACCTAAGAAGAGGACCTTAAAATCATCTCCAATACCTAAAACTCTTTTGACTTCGGCAACAGTTTCATCGAAAATTGCCTGATAATCTTTGGAGCGGTGACTCATTTCCATCACCGACATCCCTTTACCTTTGTAATTGAGAAGATCTTCTTTAACCTCTAAGAGAACCTCTTCAGGTAATACAGCCGGACCGGCACTAAAATTATAAACTCTGTTTTCCAACATAACTCTGTACCTCCATAATTTTTGTTCCAGAATATTTTTGCCGATCTTTACGGCAAGTTATTTAACACATTAGAGAGCCAGAAGATGATACTGACGGTTAGAAAGGGTATCAATAACAGCGGCAAAAGAATTCTGAGGACTTTTTTATAACTCGTTTGGAAATACTCAACGCTAAAAGCCATACAGGGATGCAGAGGAGAAATGAGATAACCGGTAAAGAGTGAAAAATAGACAAAAGCAAATAGTACCGAGTTAAAAGAGGTCAATTCATAAACCGAAAAAATGAAGGGATACACTATTGATAGTGCGATCTCAATTCTACCGCTAATAAATGTTAACAAAAATGCCATTATCCCAACTACATATATGGGGGGTGAAAACCCCTGAAAGAGTATATTAAGGTTTTCATAACCCTTCAACATAGCGAGAAAGAGCAGGAGAAACAGGAAGAGCAAAGAGAACTGTTCAAATTTGCTCTTTTTAATTATCGGTAGTAATTCTCTGATCCTTATCCGGTTACTAATCATAGCTATTATAACACTACCTAACATAGCCAAGAGAAAGGATAATCTTTCATATTCTTTCAAGACCGTAGTACTCAATATGATATGCAATATCGGAGCCGCAAGAAAGATCAATAATGTTTGAATAGTTTTCCTTTTGCCGAGCTTTTTATCGGTAATGGGGAGATCTACACTATTATCCTGTATCTTTCTTAACAGGAAAAAGTATCCTGTCACAAACATAACCAACATAACAGGGATCATCGCTAAGACTGCTTGAACTATAGTAAGACCGGCAAGTTGAGCTGCTATGATCAGTGAAGGGCTTAACGGATACACAATGATCAGTAGATGTCGAAACCAAAGATTAATTACCGTCGTATGTTCATTAGAGATATTCTTATCAAAATCTTTTAATAACGGACCAGATAACAGAGCTCCACCGGGTATAGGAAGCAACCCGAAGAGAAGGGGTGTCATCATTAAATAGAGCCTCTTCTTCTTCTTCAAGCGATTAAGGATCTCTGCTAAATGGACAGATTCTCTCATAATTGCACCGAGAACCGGAATAAGACCGACCCCAATAACTAAGAACCAATTCGCCGGAGTAGAAAATGTCTCAATAGTCAACTGCAGAAATACATAAATATCATAGTTTATCAAACCAAAAACAATACCTGCAGCTAATACGCCCATCCAAAGCCGCCAACGTGATAGTATCATCATCAGTGCAAAAGCGAGTACTATACTAATTGTAAGTTGGGTCATAATAACAAAATTACCTCACGGGTACGGGGACCATCAAATTCACAAAAGAAAATTCCCTGCCATGTCCCCAAGATTAACTTGCCGTCAGAAACACCGATTCTGACAGAACTACCAATAAGCACGCTCTTTATATGAGCAGGCGAATTACCTTCTAAATGCTGATAATTAAGATTTTCAGGAACTGTTCTTTCCAACCACATACCTACATCATTTACTACATCAGGATCTGCGCTCTCATTTATCATTACTCCGGCAGTAGTATGGGGAACATATACTGTCAACAAACCTTCATTTATATTATGTTTTGTAACAAAATCTCTTACCTTGGTGGTAATGTCAATAAACTCACTTTTATGAGAAGTTCTAACACTAATCTTTTCTTTTATCATCAAAAACCTCTATATAACTAAGTAATAAACAAGTTCCTACAAAGAAGAGGAGTTATGTGTTGTCAATATTTTTGTTGGATTGATGAATTCAGTTCCCAAGTTAGCATAAACTAACCTAAACATTGAGTTCTTAACAAACAAAAATCATCTTTGTAGGGGCGATTCACGAATCGCTCTCATAGATAAAATGAATTAGCAAGTAAATATCCAAAATTGTTACTAAAGGCATTATAAAAATGAATTATAGGGCGCTTCGTGAATCGCCCCTACAAGAAATGCCATAATATTTTAACTCAGTTTAATGGATTAACATAAAGTTCTTGGTTGTGTAGAGAATCTTAAATACCATATTCCAAAAGTTCTTGACATTTCATAAGAACTATAGATTATATCCATTAGGAGAAAATTGAAAAAAAACTGGAGGTTTTTATGGATACAAAAGCGTTTATGGAAAATATTCGCCGTGAGATTAACAGCGCCATGTCGAAGGCCTTTGACAAGGTTGAAGAATTGTCCAAATTATCACGCTTGAAATTGAAGATCGGCTCGATGAAAAGTGAGATTAAGGACATCAAAACTGAGATTGGTGGTTATATTTTAGAACATAATAAAGATTTCAAAGACAACGAGTTTCTGACTGAGAAAGTCAAAAAGATCCATGAAATAGAAAAAACCATCAGTGGTTTGGAAGCTGAAATAGCTACATTAAAGGAAAAAGGAGAAGATGACGAAATTCCTGATGAAGATTAGAGAAATATTACCATCATTACTCATTCTTTTGTTATTGATAGCATCTTGCGGAATATTTGAAACGAGAGAGGCAGAAGATCCAGTAGGTAAAGTATATTGGAATCATTTTCCAATAACTGCTTTTCAAACGTTGGATAATTTGATCTATGCCTATGATTATAATGAGAATATCAACCGCTACAGTACGATTTTGAGTGATGATTTTGAGTTTTTCTTTGATACACAGGATATACAGGATTTCAATCTCCCGATCTCTTGGAACAAACAAATGGAAGTAGAGATGCGGAGTTTAATAGATAAAAAGATTGAGTTAGAATTAGCGCTCATAGAAGATAAGGATGACATAATCCAGTCTGATACTGCTGTAATCTACCGCGATTATCATCTTGTTTTAACTAGGTCATCCGGTACAACAAACTTTATAGGTAGCATGACACTATACATGCAGCGAGATACAGATGGTTTTTGGCGAATTAACCGCTGGGAAGATTTTCGCAAAGAGAATCAGGTAACTTGGGGAAGATTAAAATATGAATTCATTCCTCAATAAACTCCCTTTCTTTATCATAGCCGGCATATTAATTATGCTGTTCATATCAATAAACGGTTGTACTAACCCGTTTAACCCTAATATTGTCAAAACTCCCGGTGATCATCAATTGTACTCAAATACAACCCCGCGTAATGTCCTTAAAAATCTTGAGATATCTTATAATCAGCAAGATCTGGATCTTTTCAAGAGTTGTCTTTCTACTTCATTTCGTTTTGAGCTACTCTCCATGGAAGTAGATGAAATCGGCATTGATATGGACGGAGACGGGATTAAAGACAGCTGGTGGGATTACGACAAAGAGGTCGAATATCATCGTAATCTCTTTCAGGAAGGTTCTTCTGACGGAGCTTACCCTTCACCGGATCACATATATTTAAATCTACAGATTCCACAGGAAGATGTGTGGTTAACAGATAATCAGGAAGGGAGAGAAGATTGGGTAATCATCCCGACTTATTTTACTCTCTCGATAACCATTTTTGGCACTTCCAATATAACAGCAGATGGTTATGCCAGATTTTATTTACGTCCCGAAGGTGAAGAATGGCGCATCATCATCTGGCGAGACGAATCCAACATATGATCTTTAATAGCTCTGATTTGTTTTTTTATAACTACTAATTCAATCACCTACTTCAAACATATATCAAAAGAGCAGAAAATGTCAAAAATTATGGGAATTGATTATGGCCAGAAAAGGATCGGTGTTGCTCTTAGTGATGAATTACAGATGTTTGCATCGCCTTACTCAACTATTATAAATACCAATAGAGAAGAGATTATCCTGAAATTAACTGAAATCATTCAAAAAGAGGGAGTTATTAAGATAGTAGTTGGAGTACCCTATTATTTGGACGGTACATCAAGTAAACAGACAGAAGAGGTTCTCCGGTTCATCAGACATTTGAAGAACAACCTTACACTGCCCATTGAAACCTTTGATGAAAGATACAGCTCTTCAGAAGCGAGAGATATCCTTAATAAAAAGAAGAAAACCGTTAAGGAGAGTAAGGAAAATATTGACCAAATTGCTGCTGCTATTATTTTGCAAAATTATTTGCATAGTGAAGATAAAGGAAAATGAGAATATTCGCAGTTGTATTGGCTATAGTAATCTTAATAGTAATCGGTTATGAATTGTACCTCCTGGTATTCCCCACTACTATCAAGGAAGTAGTGGTTGAGATCAAAATCGGAGAACCGGCTGCAATCATAGCGGATAAACTGGTCAATCATGGTGTGATCCGCAGTAAATGGCTTTTTATTGCTTATATCCGATTAAGAGGTGTAGAAAAAGATCTGAGTTATGGCAATTATCTTTTCTCCGGCAGATTATCAACTGCCTCAGTAGCCAGAAAGTTAATAGACGGTAGAATCATTCTGGAGCAGGTCACCATTCCCGAAGGGCTAAATATCAGAGAAACCGCCAGAAGATTAGAAGCATCCGGATTTGGAAAGGCTGAAAACTACATTGAACTCTCTTATGATCCCGAATTTGCAGAAATGTTAACCGGCTTTTCTGTACAATCATTAGAGGGATTTCTTTATCCGGAGACCTATCATTTTGGTGACGGGGTAAGCGAAGAATATGTTCTAAGACGGATGGTCAATGAGTTTTTTAACAAAACCGCTACCTTAAGATTACCTGATGAATTCAACTATAGTTTCTATGAACTGATCATATTAGCTTCTATTATCGAGAAAGAAGCCCGATTTCATGACGAAAAACCTCTTATAGCAAGTGTTTTCCTAAATCGACTCAGCATTGGAAAACGACTACAAGCTGATCCTACTGTTGCCTATGCCCTATCCAAAAATGGTATTCAACGAACTACTATCTATTATGTAGATCTGCAGATAGATTCTCCTTATAACACATATCGCAGAGCAGGATTACCTCCAACTCCGATATGCAATCCTTCTGTATTATCAATGCAAGCTGTATTAGATCCAGCAGATTCGGAATTTCTTTATTTCTTTGCCGGTAAACGCGGTCGACATATTTTTTCCAAGACATATACAGAACATTTAAATAAACAACGAGCTTTGCGAAATCGGCCAAGAGAAGGTACATAATAAATAGTAGTGACTTTTTGGTTAGGGGATAGATACACAAATTATGAAAAACCGGTTTAAGATAACAAAAGTGTAATAAAGAATGGAGTTAATATGCTCTCACACTATATAAACAAAGATTTAGTGATTATCGAGCCACAGGTTCAGAACAAAGAAGAACTTTTTGAGAAGATGGTCAATCACCTTTACAATATGGATTATATTCTCAATAAAAAAGCGTTCTTACAGGCACTCCAAGATCGAGAAGATGTTTCTAATACCGAACTCATGCCTGGTATAGCTCTGCCCCACTCCCGTTCAGATTCAGTCGAAAAACTCTTTATGAGTATTGTTTTGATTAAGGATGGTCTCGATTTCGGCAACCCTGATATGGGTAAAGCAAAGATAATCTTCTTTTTCGGCACCTCCGATAAATTCAATAAAGAATATTTACAACTCCTCGCTAAATCTGCCCGTTTATTGAAAATAGAAGAGTTTCGCGATAATCTTCTGCAATGTAAAGAACCATCACAAGTTATACAACTCCTTGACGAATATGATAAACCTGAAGACGAAGCTGAAGAAAGCAAAGTTTACTATACAATGATAATTACTTTACATGAAACTCATCGCTTAGACGATCTATTGACTTCGATGGTGGAATTAGGCATTACTAATGCCTCTCTGATGGAATCAACATCCCTGAGCAGTAAGATTTCCTTAGATATTCCTGTTTTTTCCGGTATGTATTTTGATGAGACAAAGAAACATAAAGAATCAAAAGTTATCATCTGCTTGATTAATGATCAGAAGACAGCTCATCGCTTAGCTGAGCTTCTGAAAGAAAACAATCTCGATTTTAACAAGCAAGGGGTCGGTTTTATCCAGATTATAGAGACCTCTCTGCTCATTGGTAATCCCGATGAAGAAATCGAATTATAAATATGTGACGGTCTGAAACATTATGAATCATGTGATGAACCTTGTACTGCAAATTGCCTTGATTCTCTTCATGGCAAACATCCTACGGGCTGTTTCTATAAAAATCAAGTTTCCCCCTGTCATATCACTTATCCTGCTCGGCATAGTTCTCGGTCCCAGTTTGCTGAATTATGTACAAAAGAATGGGATTATTGAATGGATAGCACAGATCGGAATCCTCTTTTTGATCTTTGAAGCAGGTATTCAAACTAACCTCCATAAGCTAAAAGAGGAATCAAAAAAAGCGATCTCCCCTGCTCTTGGTGGAGTAATATTTCCGTTTAGTACAGGTTTCATCTTATCGATGCTCTTCAACTATAGCTTGGTTAGCAGTCTCTTTATTGGAGCTATTTTTACTGCAACTAGTATCAGCATCTCAGTTATCACCTTGATGGATATTGATAAATTAAAGAGCATTGAAGGACGTACTATAGTTAACAGTGCTATTATAGACGATATCCTGGGCATTTTATTGGTTTCATTCATTTTTGGTCTTTCCATCGAAAAGACCTCGACAACAGCCCTCTATCAAAGCGAACTCTTCTTAGCTATCATTAAAATTGTCTTTTATTTTATCATTGCATTCGCGGTCGGGCTTTATCTACTACCCGCTATATTCCTGAACTCAAAAAAATTGAATTTGGATGGTTCAATCCTCTCCCTGAGTGTAGCTATAATCTTTATCTATTCTTGGTTTGCCGAAATGTCCGGTTTAGCTGCTATCACGGGTGCCTATCTTGCTGGTCTCTTTATTGGGCAGACCGAGTACCGTAATTTGATAAATAGCGGTATATCTCAGGTCGGAAAATCATTCTTCATAGATTTTTTCTTTATCGGTATCGGACTAACTCTTCATTTAGGTGAGTTATCGATCAAACCTCTGTATTTAGTCCTATTTGTTATTTTAGCATTGGTCAGCAAGTTCCTCGGTAGTGCTGCCGGTGCCAGAATAGCTAGTTTTGATGTTACCCGTGCTACCCGTATCGGTTTTGGTATGATCCCTCGCGGTGAAGTCGCTCTGATTATTGCTTCGATGGGATTACGCCGTGATCTGATCTCTGTCGATGTCCTCTCAGCGACCGTTTTGATGGTTATCATTTCATCATTGGTTGCACCTTTCTTGATCAAATTCAGTTATAAGAAATTCCGGAAAGAGACCTTTTAAAAGGATTAGTAAAGATGCTGGAAAAATATACAAATCATGATCTGGTTCTCCTCAATCCCCAAATCGATAATAAAGAAGCTCTCTTTAAAGTAATGACTGATCACTTACACAACAAAGGTTACATTGAGAATCGACATCGTTTTTACAGAGCACTCGTAGCTCGCGAGCAAGCAGCTAATACAGCCATTTTCCCTCATATTGCCATCCCTCATGCCGGATGTAAAAGTGTTGGTCGTCTCTTTTTACTCATTGTGGTCAGTAAAAAAGGGATCAACTATGAACATCCAACCTATGATCCAGTAAATATTGCCTTTCTTTTCGGTTGTGATAATCAGCATAATAAAGAATATCTGCGACTTCTCGCCAAATCTGCCCGTTTACTAAAGAATCCCACTTTCAGTGAAAAATTGATCAATGCCAACAATATTGATGAAGTATTGAGCACTATCAGGGAGTATGATCAAGATATTGATCAAGAAGAGACTCATGATAATTTGCTCTTAGTAATTACCCTCTTTAAAAAACACAAACTGCCCGATCTCTTGACCTCTATGTTAGATGTCGGAATTCACAATGCAGAGGTAATAACATCATCTTCGATGTCACGTCGCATTGCTTATCATATTCCGGTCTTTGCCGGCTTAAGCATTCAAAGTAAGAAAAAAAGCTTGGAGTCGGTAGTCGTTATGGCAAACATTACCGATAAAAAGACTCCGCAACATCTCACCTCTATTCTCAAAGAACATGAATTGGATTTTTCGCAGGCAGGTGTCGGTTTTATGCAGGTTTTTCACTCCAGTATTATTATTGGAAATATAGACGAATTTAGTTGAGCAACAACCTATGAGAGTGTATATTATTAGACACGGAACTGCATCGCATCTCTTAGAGGATTATAATAAGAAGCTAACTTACTCACAGTTTGTCAATATTTTAGAAAGTTGGAAGAAATCCACTCTAACTCCTCTCGGAAAAGAAGAGATAGCCAAACAGGTCAAAGCTCTGCAAAATATGTATTCATTCATCTTTTACAGTCCAATGAAAAGAACACAACAGACTGCAAAAGCATTTCTCCATGATCCCCACGATTTTACTCATTCTAAATCGGTTCCTCAACTGGAGGAGATTTATATAACCCCCCCCTTATTGCCTAATACTATAAAAATCAAACTAAAATACTGGATCTTTCTCTGCCTGCTTAAATCTATCTTTACCCTGAAAATTGTCCGTTATTACATCCAGGCACGGCAGATCATTAAAATGGTCAAAAGAGTGAAAAATGACATCCTGATCATCAGCCATCAAGCAAGAATTTTTACTCTGATCGTCTATGCCTTCTTAAACCCCAATTGGAAAGTGATCAAGACCGATTTCAACCCCGCCGGTGTCTGTATTATAGAAAAGCGGGGTAAAAGCTAGATCCTTATTGTTTCTTTTAGTTAATCCTATTTTATCCACTAAGATACCGTAGTTCTAACCATTATTAACGTTCCTTTTCAGCTCAGTTTACACCCCCTCTACCTTAAGGAAGGCCTATAGTCGGTCGGGTGCCGACTATAGGATCCCCTAAGGGTTGCTCAGAAGAACGACTTATAAATAAACGAATCAGATATTTGCCATGTCTATATAAGATAAAACCAATAATGATTATTTATCTCAATGCTCTCGTAAACTTAGAAAGAAAAACACTAAAATAACAAACTCCGGCATCATCGTTCATTGTGAATTATTCTGTAAATAATGAAAGGTGTAGATCAGGTTAGACTCAAGAATTAAAGGTTTTTCATCTAAGAATTATCTAACCTTAGGAAGATAATGAAATAATTACTTGACATATTTATGAGTAGTACTTTATATGTGATAGTTAATGTTGTATGCATTTTTGTAGAATTGATGTGTGTAAACAGAGTTATGTGGTGATTGAAGTAAAAAATGTTCTTTGAAAGTATTATTTCAAAAGCAGGTTTTTTATTTCGGTGGAAAACATAAGAATCTACCTTTTACTATTAAATGCTGGTTTTTTTGCTGTAAAAATTCTCGGCAGGTAGCTATGGGAAGTCACTATTTAAACGTAGTAAACACGACTACAACAATTTTTGTTTTTTTCAGTTACAAAAACGTTTTTCTCAGAAATTTGGTGTCAATTATCCTATCGCAAAACTCACGACATCCTCTAAACGAGGGATGTTATGTAATCTGTAAACCTAACTTGATAATTTGATTTAATTCAAGGAGAGAACAATGAAACGCAATTTATTTTTAATCCTATTCCTGACACTAATGTTGGGGATGTTTGCCACTCTTTGGGGTGATATTACTATAACAGTTGGTGAAGATTTAACTTATAATACGACTTCAGGCACACCAACTCCCTATGGAACTTATTACAAAAATGCTCGTCAGCAGTATCTGTTTTATGCTGATGAACTTTTAGCTTTAGGGGCAGGACCGGGCAATATCAATGCTCTGGCCTTTAATGTTTTTGCTGTTAATAACTGTTCAGAAATGCCCAATTTTCGGGTCAGAATGAAACATACTGACCAGACAGTGCTGACAACTACCTTTGAAGTCGGGGATTATATGCAGGTTTGGCAGCATGCTAATTTTTTACCAGTTGATGGATGGAACCACCATACTTTTTCCACTCCCTTTAATTGGGATGGGGTTTCCAATATCCTGGTCGATGTAGTCTTCGATTTGATTCCGGGTTCTTTTACTCAAAATGCCTCAGTATATTATACGGCGACAACCGGGACCAACACAGCACTTCGCTATCAAAGTGACACTTTACCGGCTGATCAGAGCACTACTGGAACCTTATCGGTCAACAGAGCCAATATCCAGTTTGTTCTGCAGGCTTTAGTTCCTAATTTTGATGACGATTTGGCAGCAATCAGTATCGATGGTCCTGATGTAGTCAATGTCAATACTCTGACAACCTATACAGTAACTGTTCGCAATGCCGGAGCTAACATTCAGAACAACTATACAGTCAAGTTGATGAAAGAGGGTGGTATCGAACTGGCATCAGTCATTGTAACTGAGAGTCTGGCTTTCTTCGAATCAACAGAGGTAGAATTAGACTGGACCCCAACCGTTGAGGAAGCAACTTATGTTTATGGTAAAGTTGTCCTGACCGGAGATGAAGATCCGACCAACGATGAGACAGCTAATTTAGATGTATTGGTTGTTGGCGCAGCTGTTAGTGGAACTTTTGAAATCAATTGGGATGGAACAGGAGATTTTGAAACATTTACCGATGCACTATTCTATATCTCAAATACCGGAATTGACGGTCCTGTTATCTTCAACGTAGCACCGGGAATATATCAAGAACAGATTTTACTAACTGATATCACTGGTGCTTCAGAGATTAATACCATAACCTTTAACGGACTTGATAGTCGTCAAGATGCAATCATTCAATTTGAAACTTCCGTTAGTGCTGATCGTCATATTGTCAGGATTGATGGAGCAAGCCATATTCGTTTCAATAATCTGACAATTCAGGCATTAGATACAGGAACCTATGGATGGCCGGTTCATATTATGAGTAATTCTCAGGATATCCAGATTACTAACTGCTATCTGGCTACCAATGCTACTTCATCATCCTCTTTCTATATGGGATTAGTAGTTTCAGGTAGCACAACAAGCTATTTAACCGGTGCCTCAAATGTAAGTGATATCTTGATCGAGAATAATACCATTGTTGCTGGTTATTATAATCTTTCATATCGTGGTGTTGGAGCTACAGATAGGATTACTGGTATGCAAATTCTCAATAACGAGTTAATTGAAGGATATTATGGTGGGATTTATGCCTACTATGCTACTGCTCCGGTAATGAAGAATAATATCATAAATATTCGCTCTATTGGAACAACTACTACTTCAGGTTACGGTTTATATCTTTATTACATCTACGATGGTTTTGATTTCTCATACAATGTTATAACTAATCCCGGACAATATGGTATTTATGGCTTATATATCTACGGATCAGACGAAACCCCCGGCATGGTCTATAACAACATGATCGGTGGTGGCTTCAGAAATACGGGAACCTCTGCTCACGGTGTCTATTTCGGAACTGCTACTTCTTATATCAATCTGTATTATAATAGCATTAACGTTGATTCGGGAACCGGGGCGGCTGTTTATGCAACAACAGGTTTGACCAACTTCCGCGTACTTAACAACTCTTTTGCCTACACAGGCCCAGGGAATGGTCGAGCTGCTTATTATGCCGGTACTGCCAGTTTGTTAGAACACAATTACAACAATTATTTTGTTGGTGGCAGCACTCTATTTGTATATTATGGAACTGCTATTGCCGACTTAGCTGCCCTGCAGGCAGTCAACGTTCCCGAAGGGAATGATCTGCACTCCCGTGTCGGTAATCCGGGCTATTTAGGTGCGACTGACTTACATGCTGAAGGTCTTCAACTCTGGCAAGGAGGCACACCGATTCTCGGGATATTAGACGATATAGACGGGGATATGCGTGATGAGGAATACCCCTGTATCGGAGCCGATGAATTTGAGGTTATGGCAAACGATCTGGCAGCTATAAATATAACTGGTCCCAATCTTCTTTACATTGATGAGATAGCAACATTTACCATAACAGTGCAAAATATGGGATTGAATGATCAGAACAATTACACTGTCAAATTGATGAAAGAGGGAGAAATAGAATTGGCTTCTGTGCTGGTTACAGAAACTCTGGAAACTGATGCTCAGATTGACGTCAATCTGGATTGGACACCAACAGTAGAGGAAATTCTGAATGTCTACGGACAGGTAGTCCTTGCCGGTGATCAGAATCCTGCCAATGACTTGACCGGTCTCTTCGAGGTTGTAGTCGTAGCCGGAGCTTTAGACGGGACTTATAGCATCAACTGGGACGGCAGCGGTGATTTTCTTAGTTTTACGGAAGCAACACTATTGTTGAATCTTGTTGGTGTTAATGGACCTGTGATTTTCAATGTAGCTCCTGGTGTGTATCCTGAACAGATAGTGATTTCTACTATTCCAGGTGCTTCTGCAGTTAATACAGTTACTTTCAATGGTATTGGAACTGATCCGGAGGATGTTGTTCTTACTTTTGCTTCATTAGATACCAATAATCGTCATGTTGTCAAACTTGATGGAGCAAATCATGTGAGATTTAATAATATCAAATTTGAGGTTGGGGCTACTGCAACTCATGGATGGGTTTTTCATGTCACTAACTCTTCTGAGGATATTGAAATCACAAACTGCCATCTGGAAACTATAGCAACAGCAACCTCAACTTTCTATGCCGGTATTATAGTTTCAGGGAGCCCAACCGGGGCAACCACAGCAGGTGACAATGTTAATGGAATTCTGATCGAAAACAATACCATTGTGGGTGGATATTATGGCATTACTCTGATAGGAGCTTCTGCTACACCGATTTATGATGCCAAAGTAATTGGCAACACGATATTGGATTCATATTACTATGGTATGTATGTTAATTACCTATATCAGCCGGTGATCAATTATAATCACATAGATATCCGTTCCGAGGGGACAACAACTGCCTTTGGTGCGGGTATTTACAATCTGAATGCTACCGGACCACTGGAATTCAATGGTAACAAAATATTGAATCCTGGTCAGTACGGTATCTATGTTACCGGGTCGAGTTCAACTACCGAACCATCTCTGATTACCAATAATATGATCGGAGGCGGTTTCAGAAATACCGCTACTGCAGCGAGTGGTATTTATCTGGCTAGCAGTGCGAATATAGGAATATATAATAATAGCATCAATAATGATTCGACAACCGGGAGAGCGATTAATACTCTGGCAACTGCTACATCATTATATATCTTAAACAACTCTTTCGTTTTCTCAGGAACTGGAGCCGGTTATGCTGTTTATCACGCATCTACTGCAAGTATAGCAGCTCATGACTATAATAATTATTATAGTGGAACCAGTACCAACTTTATCTACTATGGTTCTGCAATTGCTGATCTTGCTGCTCTGCAGGCTGTCAATGTACCTGCCGGAAACGATCAAAATTCTCTGGCAGTTGATCCGTTATATGTTGGTCCCTTTGATCTTGATCTGCAAGAGGGCTCTGATCTTATCGGTGCCGCACTACCACTTGTAGCAGTTCCTTTCGATATCTATGGTATGCCGCGACATCCAATTACCCCGACCATAGGAGCTTACGAGTATTATCTCGGCGGTTTTGGGTCTCTTGACGGATACGTCTATGATCAGGCAGATGATTTACCACTAAGTGGTGTTACTGTCCAGGTGGTAGGAACTATATATGCTGCTACTACCAATGTTGACGGTTATTTCAACATCCCGTATGTATATAATGGAACCTATAATGTTACTGCCTCTCTCTTCGGTTACCTTGACGCGACGATTGAGGACGTTATCATAGTTGAGGATCAGAATACAGCTCTCAATTTCTACCTATTACTGCTAACCAATGTTACAGTGTCAGGACAGGTAGTTGGCAGCGATGCCCCGACGATTGGTTTGGCAGATGTTCCGGTAAGTCTGACCGGATATGAGAACTATTATACAGATACTGACCTGGATGGGTACTTTACAATACCGGGTGTCTTTACCAATCAAACTTATAATTTGAGTATTACAGCTCCAGAATATTCTTCTTATAATGAGCTAGTAATCGTTGGAACTGAAGATCTTGATTTAGGTATTATCATCGTCAATGAAATGGCATATCCACCTCATCAACTTGTAGCAACTGAAAGTGTTGATATGACCTACGTTGACTTGGAATGGACTTCACCCAGCGGTATAAATTATTTGTTCTTCGACTTTGAAATGGATGATGGTGATTGGATTCCAACAGCTACATGGGGTACTACCGATGGTGACTGGGAATGGACCAATACTTATGATGTCACTAACTTCGTCGCCGTAGAAAGTCCCACTTCAACCTTCCCACCAACAACTGCTCATTCAGGAACAGGATTATGGGGTACTGTAATTTATTCCAATCATACCAATTCCGGTGGTTTCAGCTATCTGACTCAGACCTTTGATTTTTCAGCGTTTAATGATGCTGAGTTGAGATTCTGGAGCTGGAATAATTCGTTTGGGAACTGGGACTATGGTCAGGTAAGTGTTAATGGAACCATTGTTTGGGGACCTGATTACAATGTGCCCTCCTGGCAAGAAATTGTTATCGACCTGTCGGCTTATGACGGTATGTCAGAAGTTACTATACGCTTTGAACACTATGCCACAACAGTTGTTGCCTATGCCGGTTGGTATATAGATGATGTCTATATCGGTCCGGCAGGTTCCAACCCGACCAGTGGTTCGGATCTCCTGGATCACTTCAATAGGATAGGATCAAGAGCTTTTGAAGACGCTTACATTGTTTACCGACTGATCCAGGAAAATATTGGTAACGAAGATTTGTGGGTTGAACTGGCAACAGTAGAAGCAGATACAACTTATACAGATCTAAACTGGGCAGATCAGCCGAGTGGATTATATCAATACGCTGTAAAAGCTGTTTATACAAATAACGTGCTATCTAACCCGATCTTTTCTAATGTCCTCGAAAGGATTATCCCCGGTTCTATTGAAGGAACGGTTGAGTTAACTGGAGGAACGGGTAATGTCACCGATGTCGTGGTAACAGCTAACGGTATAAGCGTCAATCCCGAGATTGATGGGACTTATGCAATTACTATAGAACAAGGAACTTATGATGTAACGGCGTCTCTCTACGGATATCAGACCGAGACCTGGATTGACGTTGTAGTGGTAGAAGGAATGGCTACGACAGGAATTGACTTTGATCTCGGCAATATTCAGATCGCAGTAAATCCACTTGAGATCTCCGAGAATGTTCTTTATACAACTCCCTTAACGGTACCGTTGACGATTACCAATGATGGGGCAGGAGATCTTGATTATGAAATATCCATTACTTATCAATTCCCCGAATCGCGAAGTCAACAAATGTTCCAGTCAATTCAAATGACTGAAGAACATCGTGCGCGTTATAATCCGGAATTAACCGAACAAGCACCTCAGACTATATATACAGCTGTTGATTATCAAACATATAGCAGAGAACTGTTTGATCTGTTGTATTCTTTCCCGACCGGGGCCGGTGCTGGTTATTCAGTAGCTACTGACGGTAACTTTATATACTCGGCAATGTGGAATAGTGCCGACATCTACAAATACACCCTGGATGGTAATTATATCGGAATGTTTACTATTATCGATTATCCCGGTGCTATTAGAGATATGACCTATGACGGTCAGTATTTCTATGGTTCACCCAATTCTAACGTTATCTATATCCTTGACCTGGCAAATGAAGAATATATTGGATCGATTACAACCGGTGCCACCACTATTCGCGGTATCGCCTATGATCCAGTAAATGATGGGTTCTGGGTAACTACCGGATGGGGTTCTCCGCTCAGATTGGTTAATCGAGCAGGCACAGTTGTTCAAACTGTAACAACGACAGCCGCCAGTATGTCCGGTTTAGCCTGGGATGGTGTAACCGAAGGTGGACCATATCTCTGGGCTTATACTCAACCTGGTGCTGAAGGTTCTAACAACAGAAATACCTTGTTACAAGTTGACCTGGCAGACGGTTCAGTCGTTCAGACCTTTAACTTGGTCCCATTGGGTGTCTTTGGCTTTGATACAATTTCCGGCGGTATGGATATCAGCAATCAATTAGTTTATGGGAAATGGACACTGCTCGGAATGACTCAGAATGATGTGATCTGGGTTATTGAGCTTGCTGATGATATTACGGAATGGCTGAGTGTTGATCCGATAATCGGAACAGTTCCAGCCGGACAGAGCATCATTCATGATGTTACTCTCGATCCGACCGACCTGATGTTTGGAACTTATTATGCAGATATCAACATTGCTCATAATGCTCCGGTTGACGATGTGGTTGTTCCTGTAGAGATGATCGTCTATACACCTGATCCTTATATAACATATGAACCACAGGTTTTCAATGTCTCGGCAGTGCAGGGCATGGCTGAAACCGAAGACCTGATAATCAATAACCTTGGTGGAGCTAATCTGAGTTACAGTATATCCTCATTAGCTGACTGGCTGAGCTTTGAACCCTCAGCAGGATTCATAATCCCGTTAAACAGCAATATAATCGAAGTTACTTTCGATGCTGCTGACTTAACACCTGGAGATTATACTGCTGATATAATTATCACTCATAATGCTCAGGGTGATCAGATTGTCATCCCTGTTAATCTATATGTAGGTGTTCCTGAGTTAGCTGTTGATCCACTATCGTGGGATTATGGTGATGTGGAGTTGATGAATCCGGCTAACAAGACCTTTGTCCTTAGCAATGCAGGTGGTGTCGGAACAGTTACGGTTACCGGTATCAATGTAGCCGGTGATTTTCTAGATTTCGATTACACAGCACCCGAGTTCCCATTCGATATAGTCGATCATGCCACACAGGAAGTAGTAGTTACCTTCACACCTCAGGTCTTAGGTGCCAGAGCAGCTAACCTTGAGATCTATACCGGTGACTTCACACCTTCCATTGTAGTAC
>JAHYIR010000028.1 GCA_019429305.1 Candidatus Cloacimonadota bacterium | reverse complement strand
GACCTAATACCTCTTCCCCAACAGGAATAGTTATTGGCTCTCCTGTATCTTGGACTGCTGTACCACGAACTAACCCATCAGTGGAATCCATAGCAATTGCTCTGATTTTGTTCTCTCCGAGATGCATTTGTACTTCCAGTACTAAGTCCATCTGGTCTCCTCTCTTGATCCGTAAGGAGTTGTAGATCGCCGGTAATTTCCTTTCCGGAAACTCCACATCTACTACTGGTCCAATAATCTGTATAACTTTTCCTTCAGTCATCTTATCCTCTATCTTTGTTTTAATATTCTATTCATTAATCGCTTCAGCTCCGGAAGCTATCTCTATAATTTCAGTTGTTATAGATGCCTGTCTTGCTCTGTTGTGGAGCAAGGTGAGTTGTTCTATCAACTCACTGGCATTTTCGGTTGCATTATCCATAGCGGTCATTCTAGCACCCTGTTCAGCAGCAGAAGACTCTAACATCATACGCCAGATCTCGACATCAACATACTTCTCTCCCAACTCCTCGATGATAGTATCTTCATCCGGTTCATAAAGGAAGTCGGTTTGAGAAACGACCTCAGAGTCCATAGGGACTATTGGCAGCAATTGACGGCTGATAATATTTTGCTGAATTGCCGATTTAAATTCATTATAGATCACATCTATCTTATCGTATCCCTTATTCATATAGAGATCTATTACAAGCCGGCTAATATCTTTGGTAGTATCAAAATCTATGACATTGAAGTAATTGAGATATTTTTCTATTACTCTGTCTGTTCTTTTTTTCAGGTTATCGTAACCTTTCTTGCCGATGCAGATAACATCTGTTTGATGATTTTGTTCCAGATACTTATTGGCAGCTCTGATGATATTAGAATTAAAAGAACCGCATAATCCTCTATCTGCAGTGAAGACAAGTAATGCAGTGTTATCACTCTTTGCATGTTCTCTGCTGTAAAGGAAGGGGTGTTTGGCAGCGGGGTTCTTGTATTTTATGGTTCTGATCATCATATCTATATAATCGGCATAGGGGCGGGCATTGATTATCCTTTCCTGAGCTTTACGCAGTTTGGATGCTGCCACCATCTTCATCGCATTGGTAATTTGCCGTGTATTTTTTATTGATACGATGCGATTCTTGATATCTCTAATGTTAGCCACTTATAGCTCCCTGCAGTTTCTGATTACTCAATCACATTTTTTCTATTACTTTCTTACAGATATCGTGCATCTGATTCTTCAACTCATCAGTCAAACTCTCAGTAGTAAGCTTTTTCATGAAATCTGTGTATTCGGCATCAAGAGTATGGAATAGTTCCTTTTCGACTTCCTTTACTTTACTGATCTCGATATCGTCTAAGTATCCGTTATTAGCCATGAAGATGATAAAAATCTGTTTTGCTATAGGTAACGGTTGATATTGATCCTGTTTTAGGATCTCAATTAGCCGTTCACCTCTTTGTAACTGTGCTTGAGTAGCCTTATCCAGATCAGAACCGAATTTGGCGAAAGCTTCCAATTCGTTGTATTGAGCAAGGTCTAAACGTAACTGCCCCACAACATTTTTCATAGATTTGATCTGAGCACTCCCACCGACACGTGATACTGATAGTCCGGGATTAATTGCCGGTCTGATACCAGAATAAAACAGACGGCTGCTAAGATAGATCTGCCCATCAGTAATAGAGATCACATTAGTCGGGATATAGGCAGAAATATCGTCTGCTTTGGTCTCGATTATTGGGAGAGCGGTTAGAGAACCACCGCCTAACTCGTCATTGAGTTTGGATGCTCTTTCCAAAAGACGGGAATGAAGATAGAAAACATCACCCGGATAAGCTTCTCTGCCGGGTGGTCTTCTCAATAGTAATGATAACTCACGGTAAGATACAGCATGTTTAGATAGGTCATCATAAATGATCAAAGCATGTTTACCATTGTCTCTGAAGAACTCTCCGATAGTACAACCGGCATAAGGAGCCAGATATTGTAAAGCCGGGGGTTCCGAGGCGGTAGCTGAGACAATAATAGTATAATCCATCGCTCCAAAATCTTGTAAGATCTTTACTAAAGTTGCCACAGATGATTTCTTTTGCCCGATAGCAACATAGATACAAATAACGTCTGTATCTTTTTGGTTTATTATTGTATCGATCGCGATGGCAGTTTTTCCTGTTTGTCGGTCTCCGATAATTAATTCTCTTTGTCCTCTACCAATGGGCACCATCGAGTCGATCGCCTTTAATCCGGTCTGTAACGGTTCTTTCACTGGTTGACGTTTAATCACACCGAGTGCTTTGCGTTCTATATCGGCATATTTATCACTTTTAATTTCGCCTTTACCGTCAATCGGTAGCCCTAAAGGATTTACTACTCTACCTAATAACGCTTCACCAACAGGAACGTTGAGTATCTTGTTAGTTCTCTTAACAATATCACCCTCTTTAATTTTACGTGACTCATCAAAGAGAATACAGCCGACATACTCTTCTTCCAGATTGAGTGCCATACCGTAAACATCGCCGGGAAACAACAACATTTCTCCAGCCATTACTTTATCTAAGCCATAAATAAGGGCAATGCCGTCACCGACTTCAATGACCTGTCCGGTTTCATCAATATCTATTTCGAATTTGAATTCATCAATTTTCTGCTTCAAAATTGTGCTTATTTCATCTGGCTGTATCTTCATATTCTTCCTCTTGTCATTATTTGATCATGATTTCTTTACTTTTTTGAATTTCTCCAGATTGTGTTTAACTGATCCATCTACTCTCAATGAATCAACTGTGGCAACAAAACCGCCAATTATATCCGGGTTGATTACTGTCTGTGGTATCAATTCTTTGCCGGTTATATTGCTTACATAATCTATTACTTTTTTTGCTACATCTGATGCATGTTCTCGGGAGAGAAACAGAGTGATTTTTGCTTTATTCTGTCGCTGAAGCAGCAATCTTTCGATCTCATCAATTGTCTCTACAAGAATTTGTATCCTGTGTTTAACTATTAAGACATTCAATAATCCTCGCCAATACTTTCGCTGTTTTAAAGCTAAACCTTCAGATTGATTCTCAGCTGCCAAAGCATCTAATAATTCTATCTTTTTCTTCTTTGGAGTTAATATCGATTGGAGAATTTTTACTATCTGCGGGTATTCTTCAATAAAAGATCGGATTGTTTTGATGTCATCGAAAATAGTATCAAAATCTCGTTCAGAGATGTTGTCGATGAATGCCTGAGCATAACGTCTGGCTAACAGTCGAATCTTCACTTCTTCTTGCTCCGTTCTTCTTCCAAGAGACGTTCAATCATTTCAGCATCTATCTTTTCATCAATATGTTTACCGATAATAGTAGTGGTCAAAGAGGTAATTCTCTCTCCCAGCTCTCCTTCTATTTCATGCAGTACTTTCTGCTTTTCATGGGCAAGCTGTTTTTCTGTATCGGCTAATATTACCTTCTCTCTGTCACGTGCCTCTTTGATTATCTCGTCACCTTTCATTTCGGCATCTTTTTTTGCCTGTTCTTTTAACTTTCTAATCTCATAGGCAGATTCTTTGAACTCCTCTTCTTGTTTCTTAACGAGTTCTTCTGCCTCTATCTTAGATTTCTCTGCCTGCTCTAGGTCAGTGGCTATACTGCTTTGCCTCTCTACGAGAAACTGTTTGATCGGCTTGTAGAGTATCTTGTTCAAGATGATCAGTAAAAGTACGAAATTCAAGATAACAATGATTAATGAATAATCAATACTTATCATTTACTTATTACTCCTCAGTTCTGGGTCACCCCAAGGGATGACTTGATTTAAGATTTCTGCTTCTTAATGCTCAAATTAGGTTGAGAAAATAAGTAAAAGAGCAATAACCAGGGAGTAGATACCTGTAGATTCGGATACTGCCTGACCTAATAACATTGTTCTGGTCAAGAGTGCTGAATTTTCAGGAGAACGAGCAATACCTTCACATGCTTTACCGGCAACATAACCTTCACCCAATCCGGGTCCTAATGCTCCGATACCCATGCAAATCCCTGCACCTAAGAAAGCTGCTGCTTTGGCGATTAATTCGAATTCCATTTTACCTCCAATAATATTTAAAGTGCATACATTAATAGAAATGCGATTACTAACGAATATATAGCTGTTGATTCCGTAACTGCGGCACCAACAAACATGGTTCTCATTATTAATGTCCTCTCGCGAGGATAACGACCGATCATATCACTTGCCCTGCCTGCTACATAACCTATAGCAGAACCGGGACCGAGAGTACCAAATCCGATACAGAGACCTGCTCCGATGTAAGATACTGCTCTGACAATCTGTTGAGATAGATCCAAACCCTCAAAATCAGGGATCGCATAAATAAGTAGTAGGGCAACGACAAGTGCAAAGATAGAGCTCGCCTGAGCCAATGCTTGACCAATAAGCATATTTCCTGTAATTTCATTATGTTTTTTAGGCATTCTGCTCAAAGCAAGGCAGGCGTATCCACCAGTGTATCCGGAACCGAACCCGGGACCGACACTCCCTAAACCCATTGCTAAACCGGAAGCTAAGATAGCTGCCGCTTTAACTAATCCTACACTGCCTCTGTCAACACCTCCAAAGAGCAATAAGAGTGCTATGACGAGTGAAAATATTGCTCCCGTTTCAGTAACTGCTTGACTAACCAACATAGAACGGGACATCTGGTCGCTGGTCTGAGGTTGCTTCATTAAAGCATAATTAGCTAAGCCGGCTGTATAACCTTCTCCAAAACCTGCACTGATAGAGGCAAGTGAGACGCTAACTGCAGCCCCTAAATAAGTAGCAATACGAACTATTTCAACACTTTCTATCATAAAGCGATTTTCCGTTATTCATATATTTCTACGGCGATGTAACTTATTGCCAGCATAGTAAAGACGAATGCTTGAATAGTGCCTATGAACAGTCCAAAGAACAGACTCAAACCGACTGGTAAGATTATAAATCTAACTAAAGATGAGATTACAATAAGGATAATTGCCCCACCCAAAACATTACCAAAGAGACGGAATGATATTGAGATCGCTTTGGAAAACTCTCCAACTACATTTATTGGTGCTAATGGAATAAAAGGTTCTGTAAACCCTTTCAAATATGGGAATAGTCCCTTCTTTTTAATAGCCATAAAATGTACTACAGCCACAACCATCAATCCCATTCCGAGAGGAACATTTATGTTTCTGGTTGGTTCCATAAAGCCGGGGATCGGTACTACACCAATGAAATTAGCAGACCAAATAAAGATAAATATTGTTAGAACATAAGGTGTAAAATAGGCATATTTCTTACCCAATGTTTCTGAAGTTAGATTCTCAAAAAAGCTATGTATCAGCTCAAATAGAACCTGACGTTTGGAAGGTATTCGTGAGAGATTCTGACGGATAAGCAGAGCAATAACTATCAATATACAGTTCAGAATAAAGATCATTCTTAATAGAGAGAAAGCATTCAGAGCATTATCATTAAAGAAATATGCGAAAAAGTTGTAGAGTTTCTCACTGCCATAAATTTTGGGTGTTATTCCCTTATCACGTACATACTGATCAGGCATAAATTCTTCAATAATACGATCTTGTATTGTCATTGGATGGGGTGTATTCCAGATTGCAAATCTACCTTTTTCAGGGTTTATGCCGATATTGAGTTTATAATCGAGACCAATAGACAGGATCGCTTGAATAACCAAGAAAATAAGAAACAATCTGATCAATTTCTTCTTTGTCATCTCAACATTCCTTACTACACTGTTCTGTTAAACTAAACTCAATTTTCATCTTCCTTCTCTCTCTGCCCAGTTCTTAACAAACCGATAAAATAGTGTAGATAGATTACTATCTGAACACTAACCAATCCCAACCCGAAAATTATGATATCCGGTTTCAGCAAAACAACTACTAATACTGAGTATATAGTCAGAAAAAGATATCGGAGATAGAATCCTTTAAAGGACTGCAATTGAGCTCCTTGAAGATTAACGGCTATACTTCGTTTGACCTTTAAATAAAGCCAATAAAAATTAAGTCCGCTACCTATAGAACCTGCAATCCAACCTATTGCCTGACCGAATCTCGTTGGCAAAAACATAATAGCAGCGATAATTGTCAAGAAAACAATAGATAAAATCTCTCTGACATATTTGGCAGTTAGGTTATCGTTTTTTGTCATAGAAACGTTTTAAAAATCTATAGTTAAGATATACTCCGGAGAAGATCCCGATAATGATCCCTACGATCAATAGAATATTTCCTGTTTGTAGTTTTCGATCCAACCAGAGAAAGAGAAAAAAGAAGATGAGTAATGAAATGACGACATTCAGTCCTAAATGACCGATTAATGATAAACCCTGAAGTATTTCAGGATCTTTAATTTGTAGCTTTTTTAGCAGATTCTTCATTACCGGAAGAGACATCCTTGATTACATTTGCTTGTCTTGGTGGTTTTTTCTCTCCCATCTGACAAGTGCCTACTATCATTGCTCCGGCAGTAACGGTCAGTACTTTGGCTACTATATCCCCAGTAACCCAAGATGTTTTATCGAGTTCTAGGGTTTCGGAAACAGTAACATTCCCTTCTAATACACCGGAGATAAGGCATTCTTTAGCTTTAATATCTGCCTTAGCTTTTCCTGATGAACCTATAATAACAAATCCATCAGTTTCTATTGTTCCTTCAATGAGACCATCTATTCTTATACCACCATGGATCTGTAAATTTCCCTTAATAGTACTCCCTTTTCCGATTATCGTTGATAGTTCGACTTTACGATTCTTGAGCATAACGATTCTCCTTTTTTTTATTATTCAATTAAATCCTCAGGATTAAAATTTTCTCCTCGATAGATTACTTCATAATGCAGGTGCGGATATTTACTAAACCCTGTACTACCTACTAAACCTATAACTTGACCTTTCTCTACAAAGAAACCCTCTTGATGAAAAGTTCTGGCAAGGTGGGCGTAAAAAGTTATATAGTGGTTAAGATGGTCAATGATAATGACATTTCCGAAATATTTGTCTTCATAGTTAGATTTAATGACACCACTGGCAGCAGCAACTACTTCAGCACCTAATTGAGCGGCATAATCAATACCTTTATGATTTTCTGAAAAAGATTGGCTAACAACAAAATCCTTTTTTATAGGGATTTGATTAGGTATGAATCGCTGTCTTAGTTGAAATTCTTCCAGATCTTCCCTCAACTCTTCAGTGCTTATGCTTATATCTATCCCAGAATCTCGCTTGTTACGATCGCGCAAGTAATTATCTAGTAAGTCTCTTATCTGTTGGGTCTTGGGGATAGCAACACCAATTTCCGAGTCCTGTTCATAGTTTTTTAATTTATCATTCAGGGATTGAACATAGACATTAAGGGCTTCGATGTCACTCTCTTGTTGGGTGATTTTGATTGATTGTTTATTGTTAACTACCAAGAGGTATACCGATAGAATCAAAAGGAGAATAACAAGTATTATAAGGACAGTTTTGAACATATCTCTCTTAACCCTTTAAATCTACTTTTTATTGAGTAATCTCTTGATCAATTTCTGAAATTGCTCGTCACTTTTAAATGTGAATGTGATCGAACCACCCTCTGATTTTGGATTGATCTTTACCGGCAAAGTAAAGCTTTTTTGGAGTGAGTCAGTTATTTTAGCATAATATTTTTTCTTATCTTCATTGACATCTTTTTTGCCTATCTTCCTGCCAGCTATATAGTTGCTAATCTTAACTTCTGTCTGCCTGACGGAGAGTTGTTTATGAATTATATCTTTAGCAAAGGAAAGTTGTTCGCTTGGTTTGAGTTGTAATAGAACTCTGGCATGTCCTTGAGTTAATCTCTCTTGGACGATTGCTTCCTGAACCGTCGGCTCAAGTTTTAATAAACGGATAGAATTAGTTACCGTACTCCGATCTTTTCCTACATACTTAGCAATATCATTATGGGTTAGCTTAAATTGTTTCTGTAACTGTTCATAAGCTTTGGCTTCTTCTATCGGGTTAAGATTTTCTCTTTGAATGTTTTCGATCAAGGCATATTGTAACTGCTCTTTAGGAGAGACCGAACGTATAATAACCGGAACTTCAGTAAAACCGGCTAATTTAGCAGCTTCTAAGCGTCTTTCACCGGCAATCAACTCATATTCTGAATCCTCTTTTTTATTGACGATTATCGGTTGAATCATTCCGCTCTCAATCAATGAATTTGCTAATTCTTGTAGTTTTTCTTGATCAATGTTCATTCTAGGCTGGTAGGGATTTGGTTTGATCTTATTTATCTTAACCGTTGTAATTCTTGTTGAACGATCTATAGATTCATCACCAGTAGGGATCAATGCATCCAAACCACGACCTAATCTTGTACTCATCTTGCCAATACTTCCGTTGCTAATTGCAGATAATTTTTTGCCCCCATGGAACTGATATCATAGTGAAATATCGGTTTTCCAAAGCTTGGAGCTTCACCTAATTTTACGTTTCTATAAATAACTGTCTCAAAGATCTTCTCTTGAAAGTAGCGTCGAACTTCTTTAGCTACCTGGAAAGATAGATTGAGACGTTTATCATACATTGTCATCACAACACCTAAAATATTGAGGTCCGGGTTCAAATTCTTCCTGATCAATCTGATCGTATTTAACAATTGACTAACCCCCTCCAGAGCATAGTACTCACATTGGATAGGTATTAGAACATCGGTACTGGCTGTTAAGGCATTAATGGTTAATAATCCCAAAGAGGGAGGACAGTCGATGAGGATATATTCATAACTATCTAAGATCGGTTTCAGCGCCTCCTTCAATTTGTTTTCTCGGGCAAATTCCTTCACTAACTCGATCTCAGCACCTGTCAAATCAATATTACTCGGTATGATATCCAAATATTTAATAGAGGTCTTTTTGATGGCATCTTTTGCTTCTGCCTTATTGATCAGAACATCATAAATATGTAGGTCTAATTGCTCTTTTTCTATCCCTAAACCACTACTCGTATTGCCCTGAGGATCAAAATCGATCAGAAGTGTTTTTCTTTCATATAAGCCCATAGCAGATGCTAAATTAACTGCTGTGGTTGTCTTGCCGACACCACCTTTTTGATTAACGATAGCAATTATCTTTTTCATATCTTGTTAATTTTTAAAAGAGTCCTTTCTCCCCATGGCTTTTCTTCTTTTAATAAGATTTCAGCATCTTTCAACAGCCAAGACTCTTCTATCTCTCTTCCTTTATATAACAGAATATATCCCGCATCTTTTAACAAAACTCGCATTTTCCTTAGGAGCTTGGGAGTTATCTTAACCGATCTGCAGACGATAACATCAAGCCCATCATTTTCAGGAATCAGGTTTTCTACTTCACTCCAACGAAATTCTTCCAGTCGTTTACAAATCGGATAACAGTTATTCAAGTCAAGTTTTTTGATCATCTGTTTCAACTCAAGGATTTTTTTCTCTCGTGAATCCATTAAAATAAAGAGAGTAGACGGATTTGATATTGCTAAAGGAATACCGGGTAAACCACCACCAGAACCTAGATCCATAACCATTTTACTATTAAAGTCAACATCACAAGACAGAGGAAGTAGCGAATCATAGAAATGGTATGACCAAAGCTGTTCAGGTTTAGTCTGACGAGAGATGAGATTTACCCTTTTATTTGCTTCTAAAAGTAGATCATGAAACAGATCAAATTTTATTATTTGCTCCTGAGGATCAGAAAATGCATTTTTTAGATATTCTATAAACATTTCTCTATTTTGCCCCATGTAACCTCATCATTTTATTATTGATGAGAGTTTTAACTACATTTCAACTGTCAAGGAAATCGTTTATTAATACTGTTTCAAAGCATATGGTTGGTAGTTATGGAGCGTAACTTCTAAAATATTAATGCAGCGTGTAAGAGAACTTAGCCGGATATGATAAAAGAATTGACAATTTCTCGTTTAATTTGTAACAAGGTTTGTATAAATAATAAATAGTCTTTTACTTACAACGTAATGTCTTCTTGAAAAAAGGGATGAAGAAATGACTTGGATTCGAAAATATCATCATGGAAAACCTCTTTTGATCATAAACTATTAATTATTCTCTTATTTCCTGGAGGTAAAAGATGAGAAAAATAGTATTGTTACTGTTTTTGAGCGTTTCGTCTCTTTGTGTGTTGTTAGCTCAATTTGCCGGAGGTTCAGGTACTGAATTGGATCCCTGGCAGATTGAGACTGCATTACATCTGAATAATATACGTTATTACTTAGGTGAAACGCATAACGACAAATACTTTATCCAGACGGCAGATATTAATCTGGGGGTAGCTCCTTGGAACGAAGGAGAAGGATGGATACCGTTAGGATCTTTTACAAGCAGATTCCAGGGTAATTATAACGGAAATGGCTTTATTATTGATAGCTTAATGATCAATCGTCCAAATGATTGGTTTCAAGGTTTGTTTGGTTATACAGAAAACGCTACAATATCTAATCTTGGTGTTACAAATACTGATATAATAGGATATCGTTATATTGGTGGTTTGGTGGGGTTTAATAATAACTCTATTATTAACAGTTGCTATAGTACAGGTTTAATACGAGCAATGTCTACCGGTGGAAGCAGTATTGGCGGTTTAGTTGGGTATAATCTGTATAATTCCTATATAAATGAGAGTTACAGTGAGGTAAATGTTAGTGGTGATTACTTTGTTGGTGGTTTAGCAGGGCTGCAGAGTTTTTCCACGATAAGTAACAGTTACAGTACAGGAAATGTCTTAGGAAATGAATTGATAGGCGGATTGGTGGGGAGTAATTATTATCATGGCACGATAATCAACAGTTACAGTACCGGAAATATTACTGGAGATGCTGTTTTTGCAGGTGGCTTAATAGGTCAAAATTACAATTCAATGGTGAGAAACAGTTATTACAATTTTGAAACTGTATTAATAAATAGTGAAAATGTTATCACTATAGGAGCTCTTTATGATTTTCAATTCTCAGAATGGTTAGATAACAATCTGGTCTTAGATATTGAAGATTTCTTTCTCAGTGACGGGGAGAACAATTTAATCAATGACATTAATGATTTGAAACATTTACTAATCTTTGGTCAGTTTAACGAATACAGTTTCTTGCTGGCAAATAGTCTTGATTTAAGTAATGAGCATAACTTTTTCATTCCATATTTTGCTGGTGTTTTTGACGGTTCTAATAATACAATTGATAATTTGAGTATCGAATTAGAGATGATACCTTACATTGGATTGTTTGGTCAAACTTATAATGCCACTATATCAAATTTTGGGTTAAGTAATGCGGTAATAACCGGAAGTCAATATATAGGTGGACTTGTAGGTTGGAATGGTAATAATTCAGTTATAGATAACTGCTTCGTTTTCGGTAATATTAGCGGAGAACGATATATTGGCGGTCTTGTGGGTACTAACCTAAATTCGTATATACTCAACTCCTATAGCTCAAGCATAGTATTGGGAACTGATTCTATAGGCGGCATAACAGGTTGGAATAGTTCTTCTGATATTAGTAATAGTTATAGTAAAGGTAGTATAACAGGAAGCAATAATATTGGTGGTTTGGTGGGTACTAATAGTCCTATGTACATTTTGCATGATTATGATTACTTAATAGCGAAAGTATTCGATGAAAGTTTAATAATAAATTTTGAAAATAATTATCGTTCAAATAGTATTGTTAGAAACTGCTTCAGTATGAGTGACGTTAATGGAATCAATTATGTTGGTGGTTTGGTAGGATCAAATATTTATGATGGTTCTATAGTGACGAAGAGTTATAGTACCGGGTTAGTGAGTGGACAAGACTTTGTAGGTGGTTTGGTAGGGATGAATGATGATATTTTTTATAATTCGATTGTAGCTGATAGTTACTGGAATATGGAAACTTCCGGACAAGAATCGAGTGCTGGTGGTGAAGGTAGAACAACTGTTGAGATGACCTATCCTTATGCAGAGAAGACTTATGTAAACTGGGATTTTATGAATATTTGGATTGCAGACGAAACATACGAGCAAAATGACGGTTACCCCTATCTTAGAGAAAGCATATCTGAAGAAGATCCTGATCCTTTTATGGCTTATAACTACCCTAATCCATTTAATATTGAAACCAATATCGTTTTCAATCTTCCAGTAGCAACCAGAACCAGAATTTACATCTATAATATAAAAGGGCAGAAAATATTAAACCTCTTAGATGAACCCAGAAATGCTGGATTAAATAGTGTTTTTTGGAATGGTAGAGATAAGAGGGATAGAAAGGTGGCTTCCGGTGTTTATTTCTATCAAATAGTTACAGAATCAGGAACAATTTGCAACAAGCTGTTGTTGCTAAATTAAGTTAGTGTCCTGTAATGCTAAACGACAAACCCTGGTAGAACAGTAATACAGATCCTCATATAAGACCATTTCATAGTATATTTACAATTCAAATAGCTTTTTGACAAATTCTCCGTTTTTAATCAAACCGTAACGCCCGATTTTAACACTTTCTTCATCATACCTTTCAACACCATCACCGGATTCATCAGGTTTATATATGATAAATGGCACCGGGTCGTGAGTATGAGTTTTAATAGAGCAGGGTGTAGGATGATCCGGTAGAAAAGCAATGGTAAAATGGTCGGTAAGTTCTTTGGCTGCCTGCATTATCGGCTTTACTACTCGTTGATCTATTGCCTCAATACATTTGACCTTTAACTCTACATTCCCTTCATGACCCGCTTCGTCAGCTGCTTCGATATGCAGGTAAACGAGATCAACTTCTTTGATGGCATCTAAAGCTGCAGCAACTTTTCCCTCATAGTTTGTATTGTATAATCCGGTTGCTCCCTCGACATGAATAACTTTAAAACCGGCATAAACCCCAATACCGTGTAAAAGGTCAACTGCGGAAATAACAGCTCCGGTTTTGCCATAGAGTTCTTGATATGTTTGCATTTGCGGTTTTTTACCTGCTGACCAAAACCATACCGAGTTTGCCGGGTCTTTCCCTTCCTGCTGCCTCTTTAAATTTACCGGATGGGACTTGAGCAAGTTTTGTGAGCGTAGTATAAGATCAGTCAGGAGATTAGCGGTTTCTTCTCCTTCAGGGGCTGTTGACTTTGGTAAATACGGCTTCCAAGGTTTTCCCGGAACATCATGAGGTGGAGTTAAGTTAATAGAAGGATTACCATTTTTTACTACTAAGAGATGGCGGTAGCTAACTCCTGGGTAGAAGCGGGTCATATCGTTGGCAAATTCTTCGTTCAGAGCAGCGATCAATTCTCTACCCTCTTCGGTTGGAATATGTCCTGCAGAATGGTTTTTCAGAATATCACCCTCTAAACAGAGCAGATTGCAGCGCATTGCCAGATCATCTTTTCCTATTTCCACACCCATAGCAGCGCCTTCTAAGACCCCACGTCCCTGATAGACCTGATGGACATTATACCCTAATACTGCCAGATTAGCTACCTCCGAGCCGGGAGGCATATCATCGGGAACTGTTTTGAACAAACCACAAGAACCCTTTTGGGCTAAAAGATCAATATTAGGTTTATGAGCTGCCATTAAAGGGGTTTTGTTACCGAGCTTCTCTATCGGGTAATCAGCCATCCCATCACCGAGTATTATAATCGTCTTTTTACTCATCGATAATTATCCTGCAAAAATTTTACAAATGATTGATAATCACCTTTTAAGGGGATAATAAACTCTTCCTTCTCATCCAAACCTTGTAATGATGGCGGAAGCGGAGGATCGAGTTTAAGTAATTCTTGTATCTTTTCGGGAAATTTAGCCGGATGAGCAGTCTCTAAGGAGACACAGATTCTTTCTGTATCTTGTGGATTATCTTGCAGATAACGTAGCAAACCAGCCCAACCAACAGCACCATGTGGTTCCAATAGTAACCTGTGTTCCTGCCATTCTTTGCTGATCGTTTCTTCAGTCTCTTTATCAGTAATGCTTATAGCATACATATCTTGTCTGATCTTGTTGAGGTCTGCCGGTTCTAAGATATCGCCCTTTTCGTTCATATTACCACCATAGAGCGCTATCAACCGAGCAACATTGCTGGGATGTCCTACGTTCATCGCACTCGATATGCAATTGCGGGAAGGGGAGATAACTCTATATTCACCGGTTTCTATATAACGAGGGAACTCATCATTCTCGTTGGTTGCTACGACAAACTTATGAACCGGAAGTCCCATGTGCTTGGCTATCAAGCCACCCATCAGATCACCAAAATTACCTGATGGGACACTGAAAACGACTTGTTCTCCCTCTTTTTCAAACAATTTGGCATAGGCATAGAAGTAATATATAGTCTGTGGTAAGAGCCGACCGATATTGATAGAGTTTGCTGAAGAGAGAGGCAGATGTGTTAGCTCCGGGTCGATAAATGCTTTTTTGACAAGAGCTTGACAATCGTCAAATTTTCCTTCGATAGAGATGATTTCGACATTCTTGCCGAGCGTGGTCATCTGTTTTCTTTGCCGGGCAGTAACCTCCATTTTTGGAAAGAGGACTACGACATCGATGTTATCAAGCCCATAAAAAGCATTGGCAATAGCACTGCCGGTATCTCCCGAAGTAGCAGTTAAAATAAGTAATTTACTCTGCTTTAAGGCGAGATAGAATTGCATCAATCTCCCCATCAATCTGGCGGCAAAATCCTTAAAAGATGCGGTAGGACCCTGATCAAGACGCATGACATAATTTCTGTCAAAGACCTTTTCTAAAGGGACGGGATAATTATAGGCATCAGTGATTAATCTTCGCAGGTCTTCTTCAGGTATTTCATCTGCAAGGAATTTGTTGACTACCCGGAAAGCTATCTCTGTATAATCGAGTTCTTTCAGGGTAGTGATTTCAGCTAAACTGATCTGTGGAATGGTTTCAGGTAAATAAAGCCCACCATCCTCAGCTAATCCTTTTAATAGAGCATCTCTGAAGTTAACTCGTGCTGTTTTTTTATTAGTTGAATAATAGAGCATTAATGATCTCCGATTCATTCTATTGGCATATTACTTTCTCAAACGAGCAGAAGAAGCACCACCGACAGAATAATTAGGAGCATCATGTTTGATCTCCTTACCGTCAAGCAGTTCCAATGCCTGATCAATATCTTTGATAACATCGTCAGCATGTTCAGCACCAACACTAAGGCGGATGAGATTTGACGGGATAGCGGCAAGTTTTCGTCCCTCTTCTCCCTGTTGGGAGTGAGTAGATATAGCAGGAATAGTGGCAACCGATTTAATTCTTCCCAGATCTGTAGCACGCCAGATCATGTTAAATCCGTCAAAAACAAGTCGGGCTTTTTCAGCGCCACCTTTAACCTCAAAAGACATCAAATGACCATAGCGATTTACCGGTTTCATATACTGTTCATCATCTTCTGCATCGACTAAGAACATGTATTTCTTAGCAAGTTGATGTAATTCATGATTCTCCAGACCGAGATAGTTGACTTTTTCTATATGTTTATGAGTAGCTAAAAATTCTGCTACTTTCATTGTATTGTGGGACATAGCGTCCATTTTCATTCTCAGTGTGCGAATCTCGTTGATCACCAGATTACACATCATTGGAGACAGGTTCGGACCGTAGTCTCTACCGGGCAGGAGCTTCAGATAGGTGCAAAAATCTGCTTTCAACGCTTCATTATCGATCTTAGCCGGAATGTTCTTACGGGCTATTATAGCTCCGGCAGTACCAAAACCACCTGTATTGAGTGATTTGGTTACCGAATGAATAACAATATCAGCTCCGAAAGCCAACGGTCTCATTAATGCTGGAGTTGCCACTGTCGCATCTACTATCAATGGGATACCGTATTTATGAGCCAATTGTGCTACTTTTTCGATATCAAAAAATGCAAGTGTCGGATTACTGGGCAGCTCACCATAAAGAAAACGGGTATTTTCATCGATCAGCGATTCCCATTCCTCCAGATTAGTAGAATCAATCACTTTTCGCCACTCACAGCAACATTCAGAATCTTTTCTCACTGAGAAGAGCTGATATGTTCCTCCATAGACCTGTGAAGTAGCCACAAAATTTCGAGGGCGATTCGGGTCTTTGGGATCTGGATGAAGAAATTCATCTACAGCAGTTCGGATAGCTGCCATGCCTGATGTTGTTGCCAGACAGGAAGCTTCTTGTCCTGTTCGATATTCTTCAAGAAGTGCCAACAATGCTTCCAAATAATACATACTGGGATTAGCTATTCGTGCATAACACCAGGTGGGAATCTGATAACCGAGTGCCAATTCCATTTCATCAGAATCACGATAAGTTTGAGAAGTTGATAAATACATCGGTTCGATAATTGAACCTTGATTAAAATCTAAGGCCTCTTGCATTGAATAAAGCCCATGCACAGCTATCGTATCGAAGCGAGATTTTCTCATCTTACGACGATATTCTTCGTGCCATTGCATTGCTTCTTTCGCTGCTTGAAGATAACGTTCTTTCCCGTCCATGATTTGCTCCTTAATTTTTAGTGTCGCAATAAATGAGTTCGTTGCTCTCAATGTCAACTGTTTTTTAAATGATCTCATAGTCACCAAGTTTCCATTAGCACAGCATCTTAAAAGCTGTACTGATAATGATTATATAAGATAGTAAATGAAGATTTATGGTCGAAGAAACATGATTCTTTTTTTAAACTTGCTCGGTTTTGAGATCTCTCTATTACGAAAGAGTCACTAACGTGACTCTTTCTTCAGTCGAGATGACACCCTCCCCTTTTGTCATGCCGAGCGAAGTCGAGGCATCTTATCACTGATATTTGTAAAGCAAGCATGATTGTGTGTTTAATCTGAGTCGGTGATGAGATCTCTCCATTACGCAAGAGTCACTAACATGACTCTTGTTTCAGTCGAGATGACGAAGAAAGCGGGGTCAGTCGAGATGACAAAGAAAAAGTGCCATACCAAAAGGACAAAAGAATAGTTTTATTTGAGATGATGGTAATTGAAAATAGACAACTGTCACCCTGAGTGATTCTTGGAGAAGCTTCTTGCTTTTCCTGCCAACAATTGTATCGAAGGGTTAAAAATACAATAAACCGAGCCTGTGTAGTCCATGTGTTGTTGACTACTTTAATCCTGTCCTGAGATCGACGAAATCAACAAAAATGGGAAAAAAGCAGAAAACCTTTTCAAAAAGTGCATCCTTCGATACAATCTACCGAAATGAATACCAAGTTACAAATGACAGATTACTCAGGATGACAATTTATTGTTACTAATGAAACAACACAGATGAAGTGTAAAATCATAAAAAACATTGACAATTATAGGTAACTTTCTATTTGGTAAATAATTATAGGGCTTATGTAAATTCTACACGAAAACTTTTAAGAGGAGGTAATCTACTAATGAAAAACAAGTTGCTTTTTGCATTGTTGTTGTGTCTGCTATTTTTAGTAGCAAGTTGTGAAAGGGAGATCATTAAACCCGAGATCTATATCCCGGATAATGCGTCCCGTAAACCTTTATTTGATCGTGACCTTCTGATGAGCGATAATAGTTTTTATATCGGTTATCAGAATGGTAATATTAGACCTGAACAAATTTCGTTTAGTTGGGCTAGAAGTATTGATGAGGACTTTTTATGCTATAAGCTATACCGTGATAATGAGCTAATTAAAACTATAGCTAACAGTAATCATAATTCATTTACCGATGAAGAATTGATCTCCAATAATTATTATTACTATATGGTAACCACACTTTTAAAAACAGGGATGAATTCTTTTGATACCCTAACGGTAAAGACAGCGTCTGTCCAATCCCCTGAAGTTTCTTTTACTATACCGCAGAGTGACCGAGTAAGGTTACTCTGGAGAGATCGAAGCGATATCCCCGGCACATTCATTATAGAGAAAGAGGATCAATTTCTGGCAGAAGTTCCCCAACTACCTTATGAAGATCCGACATTCTATTATGATTTCTATGATTCAGATGTTGTAAACTTCAATGTCTATAACTATTCTCTCTACAAAGCCGGAGTTTATGATACCACAGCAGTAGCAAATATCAGCGTTTTAGTCGAGTATGTTATGGTGCCACCAATTCTGACCAACGCTCACCAAATTATGGGTCAGCGACAGGTTCAGTTGTTATGGGAAGAGAATTGTACTGCTGAAGATCAATTTAAGATATACCGGCGTTTAGAATCTGAACCGGTAAATGCTTTTGCTGTTGTGGGAACTATAGACCTACCTAATCAGACATCGTATATAGATGAGTATAATTTAGAGTATGGAGAGACTTATGTCTATGCTGTAACTGCAGTGAATAATTATGGTGATGTACCCGATGAAACAGATATTTCCAATACTCTCACAGTAACTCTATACGACGAGACTATGGTCCAAATTGGCAGCGGTACTAATTCTAATGAAGCTGGTGATGCAGCTCCAATAAATATCTGGTACCGTAGTATAAGGACCCAGAGCGTATATACAGCAGCAGAGATTAATGCTGCCGGTTTTGAAGGACCGGCAATGTTAAATTCAATAGCATATTTTGTTACGAATGTACCTAATCATCCCCTACCCGATTTCAAGATCAAGATCAGTCATACAACCGCTACTGATGCTTCAGAACATCAACAAGTTGGTCTTGAAGAGGTTTATTACAATTCATCGTTTCTGCCGGTCGTTAGTCAGTGGAATGTGTTGGAATTTGAAACACCCTTCCTATGGGACGGAGTATCAAGCATCTTGATCGACACCTCCTTTAATCTTGTTCCATCCTATAACCCGACAGGTCGGCAATATATTTTCTATACAGATAATGGGATGCGTTACACCCGTTCTGATACAGATAATCAGGAGAATGCTTATACTTCAATCATAGTGAATTATAAACCTCAGGTAATGTTAAGTTTCCAAAATCCTGATACCATAGCTAATCTGGGAGGTCTAAAATGAGAACGCTAATCATAATTATATGTCTGACCCTTATTGCCACAGCACTTTTTTCACAAGAGATCAATTCCTTTAGGAATCTCTCTACCGGTAGAGCCCTCCTTGATAATCTGGACTTTATACTAGATCCGCTCGATATAAGATATGTCTCCGGTATTCGGCTATATACTAACTTGAGTAATTTGTCAGCAGAAGACAGGATTTTCATGAATGATGGTTCTAATCATTTTCTGATGGCTATCTCAACCGATGAGATCTTCTATGAAGGTTTCAGGGCTGCCTTTATGGCTACTTACTATGATAATAAACACCCACGACCAATTCAATTCTATCCTAATCCTTACGGTGAATGGCTAGAAGTGGGTTTTGGTGAGGTTGAACATATCTGGCAAGAATTCAGGGATACCAATCTAAACGGTCTTTATGATACGCATCACATAGTGCAACAGAGTTTCGAGAATAGCGAATATCATTCTGGAAATGAGTTCTATCTCAATCTGTCATATCAGATTAATGAAGAACATGCAGTCGGGTTTAAAACGGGACTATTTACTACAAAAAGCGGCTATAATTATCTGAGCAACAACATGTTGGGGTACAGTTCCGGGACACCAACCTTTGATTATCTGGAGCAAATTTTCAATTTACCGGAGAATGATCCAACTCAAGAAGAATTGGAACTGGAGATCGCCAGAAACGGTGAATTTGAAACAGAACTGAGAGATGTGAGATGGATGAATCATTTTGCTTATTCATTCCAACCCGATGATATAGAATATCGAGTAGGTCTGGTTTTGGCTACTATCCACGAAAATGAATTTACCGAAGACGAGATATATCTCTCTCCGACTCAGGAAAATGCTCTTTACTGCTATGAAAAAGAGGTGGCTGGTTTGTTTATTGCCTTCAATGGCGGTGCACGGTACACTTTCAGACAAATGCCGGAGAGAAGACATGATGGCTTTATTTCAGCCCATGCCCAGATCGGATTTCATATTCTGGATAATGAGACTTTCCAAGAAATGGCTTATGAAAGAGATACGATAGATGAAGTTTTCGATATCTCAGAATCTTTCGGCTGGTCAGACACTATGTCAGAGAAGGGAGATATAAGGAGTACCGATTTCTTGACCAGTATTCGTTTCAGTTATCCCCTTAATGACAGAACTTTCTTTGGTACAGGATTACGCTATCATTATACCGATTTCGATATTGAAAACGATTTCCATCAAGCATACGAATCTTCGGAAACGGCATATTTTATCCCGATGGATGAATGGTTATATACAACTGATACTGAGTCTGCTATTAGAGGAAAAAGTCAGCATCAACGCCGGATCAATCTCTTTTCTATTCCTGTAGGATTAGAATACTGGTTTACTAATAACAGACAGTGGGCATTGAGGTTTGGTTCTCAATTTACACAACGTGTAGAAACTTTTAATACTCTTTATCAACCTACACATGTTGAACCGGAAATTACTCACGTCTATCTGCCTGATGAAGATGACCCGATCATCTACATTGAAGATAACACCTATGAGATTGGCAGCGAAAGTCGCAAAATGAGAAGTTCGCAAACCATATACAGTTATGGGGTCTGTTTCATACCGAGTAGAAATCTCCAGATAGATTTGATGGGACTCTTTGATCAAGATGATATTGAGGTTTGGAATACCGATTTTATCAGAAATCTCAGAATATCATTCTCACTCCGCTTCTAATCTGTAAATAAACTAACCCCGTGAAACATGTTTGAATCCTGCTTCACGGGGTTTTTCTTTTATCAACAAATTAGACCATAATTAACAAGAATAGAGAATTTTCCCTCTTGTTGATTGAATACTTTATTCTCCCCTTTTATCTAAGGGGAGTAGACGAGTTGGATGCGGCCGACTCGTGTGCTCCCTAATGGTAGAACGGAGTTATCAACCGGGTGAAAGCATGATTCTTATTAATAACTTTAACGGCTTATTAACAAATGAATCTACTACTAACTTCTATTCATGAACTGACTTTCTGACAAAGTAGCAAAGCCATATTGCCTATGAAGCTCTTTCTCTTCCCTTATCACCTTATCACCATTCCACCATTCCACTCTTTTATTCGTGTTTTTTGTTTTTCATTCGTGTGTATTAGTGGACAATGCTTGCTTTGCCCCCTATGGTTTCCATAATGTCTCATTTAATAAACGTACATCTTCCGGTAGCTACTGTTTCTCCGTCTATCTCTAACCTATACATGTAAAATCCGGTAGCGGCTATTCTCTCCTGTTCGTCTTTACCGTTCCATAAGAAATTATACTCTCCAGCTACCATAAAAGCATTGATCAATCTTCTGATAAACTGCCCTTTGACATTATAGATATCGATCACGACATGTCCCTCTTTCGGCATGATGAAACTGATATTGGTACCTACACCCTTTCCTCTACCCATACCCTTTAAGTTTACCACCGGATTAGGATAGTTATGAAGATTGTAAGTATGAAGTGTGGTAACATGATAAGTATCGTTATCATCTATACTGGCTTCCGGGTTCCATTCGTAAGCTCCTATATCGATGGAATCGCCATAGATGCGAGGGTTACCTGCCAGATCATAGAGAGGGAACTCGAAGTTCGGTATATCGAGAGTACCGGCATTCCTTGCCGGAGAGTGTTCCGATAACATATAGGGATAATCACCGGTATAATCAGGATCAACCACTCCCAACCATAAAGGGTCGGCATCGATATTACCTTCACCCCAGTGAACTGTTGTATTGGGATTGCTATAGTAAAGGATGTTATCTTCACCACCCTGTATCAAAGAGTGTGAGATATAAACATTACCCGGTTGAGGACTATCGTTTTCCAATGAGATTTGATGGGTCGTATTGCCATATAATATGGAATTGATGAGCTCCAGATTAAAAGAGCCTCCAATGTATAAGCCACCACCATTTATGGAAGCCGAGTAATTGTTGCCAATAGTCGAGTTGATTATCCGTACGTGACCGGAAGACCCTTCTATGACAAAGTTTGATCTCGAAGGGAGATTTGCCCAGGGTGGGAAAGAATTATAAAGACTGCAGTCAGTTATCTCCATATTGACTATATCGGCGTAGAGAGGAGTATGAGTATCCATGTCTCGGGTTCCAAGAGAGAAAGCACATCCTTCGCCACCGGTGTAATTGGGATTGAATGGTCCGGGGAGATGATTTCGGATTCTGATATTCTCTGCATACAAGTTTGGCTCCATTCCATAATCACTGCGAATTTGGAGAGCACGACTTCCGCTATTATCGTGTAAATGCAAGTTCCTAAGAGTAATATTACTACTGTGCCAAATAGGGACTGTTTCTCTTCCTCGTTGAACTACCGGACCAATTCCTGTATGACAGTTGTAGATATCTATGTTTTCTAATGTGAAAGAGGAGTTGAAATATAAATACATTGCTCCACAACCGACATCACCCATGGGATTACTTCCGTTGACGATAGTAAGATTTTTTAAAGTATAGTTTCTTGAATAAGGTGCTTGATCTACTCCGGGGAAATGAAAGGCGGGTAGGGTAAAATTAAAGAAAGCCAAAGTCTCCTCTTCTAGATCCAGGATAGTTGTATCTTTATATTCACCGGTAATATTGATATAGTTTCGGGGTTGGATCGGGAAAAGCTGATCGTTGGCAGAACGGGAGTATATCCCCTCTGCTAAGTGAACGGTTCTTTGATGCAAACTATCAGGTAAAATCTTGATCATCGCCATCATTATGGTTTGAAGAGGTTCATCCGGTGATAAGCCGCTGTTGGTATCGCTTCCATCGGGGTTGACATACAAATCTGCGGCAACCGGTTCGATCTTGCCGTGATTGACGATTAATTCAAAGTCTTGAGGAACATCATCACGAAAAGCAACAAAATACCTGTCAGGATTGAGTACTGTCATAGTGTCGATTATAACAGATGATTGATTTGTATTACCCAGAAACAGATCAGCAGCTGTTCCCCCATAATTGAGGTATATACTATTCGGTGACTCGTTACAAAATTCGATATTAGTACCCATGCCAGCTGTTAATCCTCCCATTTCAACCGAATGATTGTGGCTTATAACATTACCCTTTAAAAAAGGGCTGCCACTCGTTACAAGACTAATGCCGCCACCTACAAAAGCACGATTGTTCTTTATCCGGCAATTACTGATGGTAGGAGATGAATAATAAATGTAAATCCCTCCCCCTCTTGTTCTTAGTGTATTACCGATATGAAATTCACCCTTTCCGTGACGGATAGTAAAGCCGTTAAGGATGGCATCCCTTGTCTCTCCGGAATTGAAGATCACTATAGTACCTTCATGGTTACCGTCTATTATCGTGTTGGCAATATAACTCTCGTCATATTCGTCTCCGTCATAGAGACTTGTGATAGTAATATTCTTTCCCTGATAGTTGATCCTTTCATAATAGATACCGGGATAGACAAGGAGTATATCACCATCCTGGGCAACGGTAATACCGGCTCCTATAGTAGTAAAGTCTCCCGTTCCGTCTTGTTTGATCTCCCAGGTTACCGAAAGAAGATTTGATAGCATAAGTAAATTAATAGTAATAAAGACCAAATATTTCATATTTACTCCATATTCATATTGCCACCCTGCGATACATTCTGTCCGGATAAAGCAAGAAGCCGTTGGCAGAAAACTCAGGACGACAGTTGTCGGTCATGTTCATTGTTATTCCTTATAATTGTGGTATAGTATGGGGCATTGACCCCATA
>JAHYIR010000027.1 GCA_019429305.1 Candidatus Cloacimonadota bacterium | reverse complement strand
AGGAAGCAGAACCGATTGACTTGGGCCAGCCATCTATGTCGGTTCCCGTTACTGTTGATATAGCATGCAGTGAACCACCACTCGTATTGAAGATGATCTCTTTATGCCCATCTCCATTCAGATCTGCCGACGCCGGGGATGATAAAACAGCTGCACTAATAGTTACAGGAAAACCGGGAAAATCTGTGCCGTCATGATTGAGTATGATCAGACGGGGATTGCTAAACGTCAAGGCAACGATCTCCAGGTTGCCGTTATTATTGACATCAACCAACATCGGATTAGATCGTAGTTGACCACCTGCATTATATTGAAAGAGGATATCGCCAGTCGGTGTTACACAGTTGATCAACCCTGATTGACTGTTGGCAATGATCTCTGTAGTGCCGTTGTTATTCAGATCGGCAGCGGCAACTGCTGCACTGATATTAGAACCCAAATTGACAGGGAAGCCCGGGAGAGGTGTCTTGTTGTGTTTCAAAGCCCATAGGTTTCCTTGCGAATCACCAAAAATGATCTCTCTTCTTACATCACCATCCAGATCGAGCAGCAGAGCCGAAGAGTTGGAAGTTCCGGATAGAGCAAATGGCCAATTGGCTTGCTGTAGCGAGAGCTTTACCTCATAATAAAAAGATGCTTCATAAGGGAATGGATTACCCTGATTAGCAGTGATCGTAAGTGTGAAAGGTATTGTTAAATTGGATAAGGTTGCCTCTGTTGTGAAGCGAAAAGGATTGGTAGTGTTCAGAACAACTGAGCCACCGCTTATATTCGGAAAATTGACCGTATCGATCAAGATCTCGACACCGGGTGCTTCAGTAGATAAGGTTGCAGTTACACCAGTAGCTGTTAACCAGTATAATTCGTTGTAAAGAGCAAAAATAAGATTTATCTCTTCTCCCGGATTGGGCACACCATCTCCGTCGCCGCTATGTTCCTGTAATGTATGTTGATAAATCGATATATAAGGAATTTTGTCATACATAGTTGCTTTAAAGGCATTGATTCGACCAGTACCGATGAGTCCGGCAAATCCCGGATCATTTATATCATCAATATAATCAGTAGTAGTCATTAAACGAGCTTTTAAGTCCAAAGGTGAGATGTCGGGATGTAAGCTTTTTACTAAAGCCGCTATGCCAGCAGCAACCGGTGAAGACATAGAAGTACCACTAGAAGATTGATATGTATTATTCAGATAGGTAGAACGGATATTGACACCCGGTGCTGTCAGATCAATTGGTTCACCATAATCGGAAAAATTTGCCATGATATCATTTTGTCCCGTAGCTGCTACGGATAAGGAATTAGTACAATCAGAAGGAAACCAGGCATTAGTGGGTGTATGTTGAATACCATTATTACCTGCTCCGGCTACAACTAATGAACCTAAGCTGGTAGCATAGTTAACGACTGAGTTAGCATAATTACCTTGCCCCTGTCCTATCCAACTGCAGTTGATGATATGAGCTCCGGATTGTGCTGCATACTGTACCTGCTGGTAAGCATATTGAATACCACTACTCGGTGCATTTGAAGGTGCACCTTTACAGATCAATAAGGAGACATTCATGGCAGTACCTGTTAAACCGATATTATTGTCACCTACAGCACCTGCACACCCGGCAACATGAGTTCCATGCCCGTTCCCAGGATAGTTTTGGTAGGGGTTGTTATTATTTTCCACAAAATCCCAACCGATAACGTCATCAATAAAACCATTACCATCATTATCAATCCCGTCTCCACCATAGATCATTCCATTTACCCAGTCAATAGTGATCCCTGGTAATTCTGCCTCATTGATCCAGATGTTATCTGCCAGATCGGGATGATTCCATTTTGTTCCTGAGTCAGTTATAGCAACGATCACTTCACTGCTTCCTTGAACATGATCCCAGGCTTCCGGGGTCATGACAACAGGATGATGCCATTGCAGACTATATTCGGGGTCATTTGGTGTATAGAGATATCGGTTTATTGATTCATATTCTGCGAATATAATATTATTGTCTCTGTTCAAAGCAGATAGAGCAGTCTCTATGTTGTCATTTTCTTCCAGAACTATCCGATAGATATTTTGCAGATATACCCCTTTATCGTTCCAATCAAGATAGGTAACTTTCTCGTGCAACTGATGAAGATCAACAAATCGGTATTCCATTGCCAGAAGGTTTAAACTCTCTATATGGGTTCTGATTATTCCATCTTCACGGGTAAAGTTTATATCTCCAAAACGATTGCCAACGGCTTCCTGAGCAATGGCGACTATGATTGAACGTGGTTGATAATACTCCTCTATAAAGGGTAACTCAACAGAATAGAGCATCGTTCCTATAAAGACTAGGAAGATTGCTATTATAAGATTTTGTTTCATTTATAACTCCTATGTGTATGACTTTAAGTTACTATGTTAATAAACGTGATAAACCGATGTTGCATCTAATATTATCAGTTACTGTCCGTGAATATTTTTATAAAGTAGATTCTGTCAATCTTTAATGCCATTAATGAATGCAAAGTGAGGATTTATAAGCTTTCCAGCAAAGGGTTCAGCTAGTGCTAAGATATGACTAATCTTGGTATATTTACTGGAAGTCGGCAGAGTAGCTCATAATTGACCAGATTGGTTAATTCGCAGAATGATGACACGGTTATTCTGTGTGCCCCCTGATCACCGATAATCACAACTTCATCACCCTTAGAAACACCCGGTATAGCACTGACATCAACCACAAACATGTTCATATTGACCAAACCAATTATAGGTGCCTTCTTTCCCCTGATCAAAACATGTCCTATGTTGCTCAAACTTCTTCTATAACCATGATAATAACCTATCGGAATAGCAGCAATGGTTGTTTTCTTTGCTGCCATAAATGTATGACCATAGCTGATAAATTTTCCTGCTTCGACTACCTTTGTACTCATAACCTTTGTTTTCCATTGTAATACCTTTCTTAATGGATCTCGAGAATATTTACCCCGGTCAGAAAAGAGATTATGCATTCTCGTTTCCTGACTTGGCCAGTATCCGTAATGAGCTATGCCAATTCTCACCAAATTCATTTTAGTGTGCGGATAAGTCAGAGTAGCAGCAGAACAAGCAGTGTGCTCATAACGAGCTTTTATGCCTTTTTTGGTGAGTTTGTTACGCAATCGGAGAAATTCCTGATATTGATTCTCTACTCTAACATGATTAGCAATACTCTCCGCTCCTGCATAATGAGTGCATAATCCCTCGATGAATAAGTGTTTTTTATTCCCTTTAATCAAAGCAATGACCTGATCTAACTCTGCTTCTTCAAAACCGGTCCTATACATTCCGGTTTCCAGTTCCAGATGGATACGAGCCGGTTTCTTGATCTTTTTGGCACTATTAATAGCAGCTATTAACCTATCTTTTTCAAAGACATAGAAAGAGATGTTATTCTCTATCGCCCATTCCAGTTGATCATTATCTATCATACCCATTATCATTAGTTCTGTCTGCTGTTGTTTGGCTTTAAGAGCAATTGAGGCCTCATAGGCATCAAAGACAGCAAAGTAATCAATTCCGAACTGTTCTGCTAAGGGAAGAAATGCTGAGATGCCATGTCCGTAGGCATTACCTTTAATAACTGAGACAAACTTTGTTTCGGGACCTATCATTTTTTTTAGATAAGCAAGATTCTTTTGTAGGGCACTACTGTTGAGTTCTATATATGATGTCTGTTCCATAATCACCTATTCAATCTATAAATGAATTCTACAAAGATGTTATATCCGGTCTCTAATAAATCATCAGGAAAATCATAGTTACTGTTGTGCAATTGCGGTAAATCTTTTCCGCTTCCCAATCCTATCAATAAACCCGGAGATCTTTCTGCAAAGCGGGAAAAATCTTCAGACCAAGAAAAGGGATGCGCTCTTTCAATGATCGGTAAATCTAGTCTTTTGCCGATTGCTATTAGTTCATCAGTTAACTTATCGTCATTGATCATCGCCGGGTAATCTTCTACCCATTCAATCTCACATCTTAGATCATAAGATTCTGCTATACCTTCAGTTATGAAAACTGCTCTACTCTTCATAGTCTCTAAATCTTCTGCTTCATAAGCACGCATTGTAGCCATAATATGAGCATATCCCGGGGTTGTACCGAAAGCTCTATCTCCCAATCTAGCATGGATAATAGTTATCAGAGCAGAGTTCTGCACAGGAATATACATTTGAGGTATTGTATTAAGACTATTGATAATTGCTGTCATTGCCATTACCGGACTATTTCCGTCTTCGGGATGACCGGCATGGGAAGTAGCTCCCCAAAGGCGGATGATCATACCTGTAGTATTGGATGTAAATGCTCCCTTTCGAACAATTAGAGCATTATTCTTAAAACCTGGCAGATTATGTAATGCTAATACAGTATCAAATTTTAAATCCTGCATTCTCTTATCTGCAAGCATTTTTGCTGCTCCTGTTCCCAGTTCTTCTTCCGGTTGAAAGATCAGAACAATTGTTCCGGTTAATTCATTTCTGTTTTGAGCAAGGTGCTCAGCAATTCCCAATATTATAGCCATATGCCCGTCATGCCCACAACTATGGGATACTCCCTGTTTTTTGCTCTTATAAGGGAGATTAGTATTTTCCACTATTGGCAAACCATCCATATCAGCCCTAATACCAATAACTTTACCAGATTTAGCTCCTCTGTAAAGAGCGACAATTCCTTTGCCACCTACACCTGTCCATAATTCATCTGGTTCTGTTTTACCCAGGATATCATTTATAAAAGCAGCTGTTGCCTCTTCTTCTCCGGGTAGATCCGGATTGCTATGTAGGTAATGCCGCAATTCGATCATTCTTTCCAGCATCAATTCTCCTTACCATAAGTTTACATATTTTTATCTAAGCTGTTAAAATAGCTGTCAACCGATTTCTGAATTTCATATACTCCTTTTTCTTATCAGCAAATAGATAGAGTTATCTCGAATGAACATCATTCGTATGTTAGCCTGAGTGTTCTAGCCTATTCTTCTTGCTATACTTAGGACAGAATGTATCGATGGATAGCTAAAGCAGACTCGTTTATGTATCTTCAGACCCTTCGATACAATTCTTGGTAGGGAAAGCAGGATGCTTCTCCAAGAATCACTCAGGGCGACACCAGTCAGTATTATACAATTGTCTGCTAGACTGATCACCTTTCCATTGTCATCTTGACCGAGCACATTTCTTTGTCATCTCGACTGGAGTGAAGCGGAACCGAGGAAAACACTTCTTCGTGGCTGCTTCCGATCCTTCTTCAAGCTCAGGACAGGGTTGACGAAGTCAATGGAGAGATCTCAGCACCGATCTAAGCTAAAACCACTAAATCATGTTTCCTTACCGACATCAGTGGTGAGAGGTTTCGACTACGCTTGGCATGACAATTAGAAGAGGAAGTTACTCTCTATCTTAGATTGATCAATATTATGCCGATGATAAGAAGGAATAGAGCCAGTCTTTGCTTATGAGTAAATCTTTTTCGCCAGAAGATAAGATCGCAAAGGATACTTAAAAGAACTATGCTTGATGCAGTTAGTGGATAAGCTAAAGGAGCAGGAACAGTTTCCAGACCTTTAAGAAAGAAGCGTGTGGAGAGTTGATTAGGAATACCGAGTACCATTCCGTAGAGAAAATATTGCCAGTAAAAAATTCTTTTTGTCTTCCAAATCCAGAAAAGTGTGCAGATAAATGCTGAGGCGAACAGGATCAATACAAAAGGTGCTTGGTTAGTTTTTCCCAGTTCTGCGTATATCTTCAGGGTCGAATCCGTTATTCCTGAGATTAAGAAGAGGACAATCAGCCAGATGATCTGTCTGATGCTGTTTTTCTCAGTAACAGACCAAAAAGCAGCAACAATTACCATTATTCCCAATAAGTTAAAATTATTTATAGTATCAGCGAAGAATAAGATCGACATGAAAGTTGGTATAATAACTGCAACCCTCATTATACCTACACTCATCGACATGCCATTGATTGAGATATTTTTCTGATATACATAGAAATTATATAGAAAACAGAAGCCAGTGAAGAAACCGAAAATAATCTCGAACATACCGATAGAGAAAGTACCCGGTGCCATTTGAATAAAGCTGAATATCGACGCTAAAAAGTAATTTCCCAAGAAGATCAATAGAATATCAACCTTTTTCCCATGGGAAAATATAAGCAACAAATTAGCAATAATTACTGAGCATAAAATGCTCAGCAGAATGAATATCATCTACTTTACCTGAGCTTCTTTATTTATCGTTTCTGATCATATCTCTAAGATCAGAGATGAAGATTTTAATCGAGTTCTTCCTTACAGACAACTTCCTCAAATTTCTCATGTGATTTGAATCTGGTCAGTTTCAGTTTACCAAAGAAGGAATCAAGCAGAGAGTATATAGTCGGAATAAGAAAGAGGGTTAACATTGTTGAGAAGGCAAGACCAAAGGAAATACTTACAGCCATTGGTTTCCAAACAACCGAAGAACGGGCAGTACTCAACATCATCGGTACTAATCCCATAATTGTAGTAATAGTTGTTAATAAGATCGGTCTTAATCTGACAGAACCGGCATTGATCAGGGAATTCCAGCGATCTATTCCTTTATCCCGCTCTTTGTTTACGAAATCTACCAAGATGATAGAATTATTTACGACAACTCCCGCTAAAGCAATGACAGCAATGAAAGTGTTTAATGAAAATGGCAGCTGGGTGACTACTAAACCGAAAACAACACCTATAAAGGCAAACGGTATCGTCATCATCACGATCAATGGTTGAACATATGATCTGAATTGAGTAGCGAGAATAGTATAAACAAGAAGTAAAGCAACTGCAAAAGCTAAATATAATGATCTGTAGGATCGTGCCTGCTCTTCCTGCATTCCACCAAATTCAATTTGATAACCGGGGAAACGACCTTCAAAGCCGGACAGTACCCCTTCAGTACCTCTTATCCGGCTACCCATAAGTATTTCTGTGACCTCTCCCGGTCTTCTTCTTACTCTTCGTCCATTTTCCTCATAGAATCCGGCATTGGCAGTGATCGTCACAACTCTGCGACGGTTGCGGTGTTCTATACTGGCAAGACCTGTATCGATCTCGAATTCAGCAAGATCAGCCAACTGGATAGGGGTTCTTCCCGGTGGTCTGATCGTTAAGTTCTGTAATTTGCTCAATTCATCAACATATTCTTCTTTCATCATGACCACAACATCGTATTCCTTAAATCCGTCACCCCGATAAGCTGAAACAGTAGAGCCAGTAAGTGCTGTTCTGACATACATTGCAAATTGAGCAACCGTCAGACCATACATCGACAATCTGTCTTGTATCGGGATGATCCTTAATTCCTGCTTACCTTCGGCAAAACTATCACCAATATCTACAACTCCGGGTATATTGCGGAGTTCATCTTGTACGATACCTGAGATTTGTTGTAACCTATCCAGATTATCACCCCTGATACGGATCTCCACATCTCTGCCAACAGGAGGACCGGCTCGAAAAACATCAAAATTATAGGTGTAAATTCCCGGAACAGCATCGATATATCTTCTGATAGCATTTCTGATCTCGTCATGAGTGTACTTCATTTCCCGGTAGTCTATCAATTCGATAGCTATTTGCGAATAAGAACTTCTTCGTTCCATGCGGTTCTGGGTTCTCATAGAGCCGACATTAGTGACTAATGACTTAATATCGCGACTCTCTTCCATATTCAGGATATAGTTTTCAACCTGAGAAACAATTCGATTAGTGGTTTCAATATTAGTCCCATCAGGTGTCTGGATCTGCAGAGCTATTGTTGTAGGGGGAGGTTGCGGATAAAATTCGAATTTTACCAGCCCTGACATCATGGCTAATACTGCCAAAATGAAAACAAAAATGAAGCCAAGCACACTTTTAACGCGATGCTTAAGGACAAATATAAGAGTTCTGCGATATCTGGTAACGAGATAAATGAGTATCTTACTCTTCTTTTTCTTTTCATCAAGCGGTTTGGTGAAGAGAGAAAGATGAGCCGGCAGGATAAAGAGACTTTGAAACAGGGAAGCGGCGAGAGCAGCAGTAATCACAAGGGGAAAAACTCTCATGAACTGTCCCATTACCCCTTCCATGAGGAGCAATGGTAGAAAAGCAGCAGCTGTAGTTGCAGCCGAAGCAATAACCGGTATCATGACCTCATTAGTTCCCTTTACTGCTGAAGTTTTCTGGCAATAACCCATTTCCAGCTGCCGGTGCATATTTTCTATGACCACGATCGCATTATCAACTATCATACCAAGTACCAGTACCAGTCCGAAGAGGGTTAATTGGTTCATGGTGATGTCGCTGATCTGCATAAGTATGAAAGTCAATAAAAAGCTGAACGGTATTCCCCAGGCAGCCAGAGTCGCATTTCTCCAGCCGAGAAAGATGAACAGGGTGATAAATACAAGAATAATACCAAGCAAAGCACTATTACCGAGAGTGAGCAAACTTGTTTTCACATCTTCTGAACCGTCATTTCTGATCGTTATCTGCAGACCCGGAATAGATTCCTGAAATTCAGCTACATATTGCCGAACTTCATTCATCACTGAAATTATATTGCCATCAGCTTTCTTGTAAAGCGACATATTGACGCTTTCTCTGCCGTCAAGTTTGCTGATGGTAACGACATTTTCCAGGGTATCGCGAATAGTAGCGACATCTTCGATCCGGACGAACCGACCCTGTGGATCACTGTTAACAACTAAACGGGCAATTTCTTCCAGACTATTGAACTGTCCGACAGTACGCACTATGAGTTCCATTCTTCCCGACTTAATAGTTCCTGCCGGGACATTCATGTTTCTCAGGCGAATAGTATCGATCAGATCATTTAGACTCAAACCATAATGTTCCAGACGGGCAGCATCGCCTTCGATCCAGATCTGCCGATCACGTGTTCCAAATACATCAATCCGGGCAACATGCCTGATATTCTGTAACCCTTCTTGTAGCTGTTCAGCGATCTGTCTCATAGAATTAGGTGAATAATCACCACTCATGGCTATTTGTGCCATGGAATTAACTTCTCTCATATTAATCCGGATTATTGTCGGATCAAAAGCATCTGCCGGCAGATCTGTTACCTTTGCCAGTTCAGCTACGAGATCATCATACGCCTTGTCGGGATCAATACGTGGTTCAAAGACTACTCTGATGGTGGCACGCCCCTCTTCAGCACGGGAATGAATAAAATCAATACCATCAACACTGGCTATCTGAGCTTCGATCTTATCGATTATCAACTGTTCGATCTCTTCGGGAGAAACCCCCGGATACATAACGATAATAACTGAACTACCAAAATCAACTTGCGGCATTTCCTCTTTAGGTATGATGATCATGGAATATATTCCGACCACGAAGATCAATACCACAATCAGGTTAACAAACACCGGATTTCTTACCGACAAATCTGCTATCGACATATTTTTTATCCTTATTTTTTAAAACAATTAATTATCTATTTCAACTCATACCGCTTACTGTTCTTACTCTCTGACATTAACTACAACTCCGTCTTCAAGAGAATCCATGCCCTCTACAACAAGCTTCATTCCTACTTCTAATCCCTCTTCTATGATAGTAAACTCATTCACTCTGCTGCCAACCTTAACATAAGTTCTCTCTGCTCTGGCACTGTCGTTTACAGTATAGACATAGAGATCATCATAGCTGGAATGGATAAAGCCGGTCTCTGTATAAAAAACGTCTTGATACTGGTTAGTCTGGATCATTGCATTTACTACCATTCCCGGCAACAGTTCACCTCTAACATTATCAAGAATGATCTCGATAGGGTAAGTAGCTCCGGACAGAGCTTTGACACCAACACCCCTAACCCTGGCAGGATATTCCTTATCCCGATAGGAAACTATCACCGGTTGTCCTGTTCTGACATTCAGGATATGGTTTTCACCTATACCACCCTTAAGTAGCAACTGCTGGTGATTAACGATCCCTGCTATCGGTGAATTGGGAAAGATCATCTCTCCGACTTGCAGAGGCAGAGATGAAATATATCCGGAAACAGGAGCGATGAGTTGTGAATTCTCAAACGCTTTTTGTGCAGATTCCAGGGCTGCTGCAGCCCCGTCTCTTTGGGCTACTGCTCCCTGAAAGGCAAAGAGTGCCTGCTGATATTCTGCCTGGGAAGCTGAGCCGTTTTCAAAAAGGCGGCTGGTTGAATCATAGTTCATTCGAGCAGTTTCCATAGCTGCATTAGCTGAGTTTAGAGCTGCTCTTGCCTGTTCCAAGCGTATTCTGACTACTTCATTATCGAGCTTCCCTATTTCTTCACCCTTCTCAATCCAATCACCAAGAGATTTTGACAGCGATAAGACCTGTCCGCTGGTTTCACTGAGCATAACAATATCAGTGATGCCCTCCAGCTTGCCGGTTATCCTTAAAAACTCGCTTAAATCCCGTCTTTCTACCTCTTCCACAATAACCGGAACAGGTACTTCCGGACGGGCGAATCTTCGCCCTGGTGCTCCGCCCCGACCACAGCCGACAAGGAGCAGCAGGATCATTAAACCCACCAACAATATAGTTTTTTCTTTCATTTTCATATATCCTTTCATTATTAGACCCTCTATTATATATAGCATCACATTTTTTGGGGAAAACAGCTTAACTGCTTTTCCTGTAAGCAATTATTTTTTTTCTTCATGATAATTCTGCCGTTCAATAAAGATTATTCATAATATCAATTAATGATCCATCATCTTCCAGATTGAGAAGATTCATCAGATTTGTCCTGTTCTTCAAGAAATCATATCTACTCTGTACTGCATTAAGATTGCTGGTTGTTAATAACAGCTCGATACTTATCAGATCAATAGAAGATATCAGCCCGTTACGGAAGCGTTCTTCCATCATATTATACGTTTCTTGAGCATATTGCAGAGCAAGTTCAGCAGAAGATATTGTTCTGGCAGAAGCGATACCTGTGTATAGAGCAGCTTCAATCGCCAATTTGATACTGTCTTCTGTCGTTTCTACCTCCCGTTCAGTTCTCCTGTATGCATGGTAACTCTTCCTGTAACCGCTATAGTTATCAAAGAGTGGGAATATCGGCAGAGACAGGGAAAGTAAATAAGTTGTCGAGCTATCGAACTCATACTCACCACGGAAGTTATCACTCCAGTTTCTGGAAGCCGATAGATTGACAGTAGGCAAGAAATTCCCTTTTGCCAAAGTCACCGCTTTTCTACTGATATCCTGTCCCGCTCTCGTCATGATCAGAAGCGGATTATTCTCTTCACCGTACAGGATCAATTTTTCCTTTACAGCTTCAATTTCGTCTCCCTTTAGGTTCTGATAGTAATTTATCAACTCTTCGTAAAGTTGCAGATCAACAGGTAATACATCACTTATATCTACTTTAATAAGGTTTCTCAGTTGTCTTAAGCTTAGTTGCCGGTTATTTTCTGCCTGGATCAGAGCGACCTCTTTTGCTGCCACTTCAGTCTGAAACTGCAGAAATTCAGCCCGGGATAGAGTACCTGTATCCATACGGGTTCTGGCAGTCTCTAAATTACGTTCTGCTATGTCCAGGGCATTCTGACTAATAACATACAGCTCTTTCGACAACAGATAGTTATAATAAGCGGTTTCTAAAGACCCCAGAAGTGAAAGTCTGGTATAACTGAGGTCAGCTTTGGCTATCTTAACAGCATCGCTTTTCATCCTGTATGCGAGCCACAATTTCCCACCCATAAAGACCGGTTGACTGACATTAATGCCATAAGAGATTGAATAATTTTCCTGTGCACCAGCAAACGGTTTCGGATCAAGATAGTTGTATCCCCCTTGTAACCTGGCAGAAGGGAACAAGGAGGTTAATGCTTGATGCATATCCCATTCGGCAGCTTTTAAAGCCGATTCCTTCGCCAAATATTCCGGATTATTGTTCAGAAGAAGTTCTCTTGCTTCATGCAGTGAAACGATCTGTTCCGCATTAAGACTTAACAAACCACCAAGAATTATTATCAGTATCAATATAATCTTCATCTTTTTCCTCTGAGGGAAAAAATAATCAAGACTCTCAGGTGTCAAAGGTATTTTTTAGATACTTAGTCAACTAATGATATATTTCAGAAGATTACTACAAATAAATTTTATTTTCAATTTCTGTGTTTTTTCACTTCTGCTAAGCTATCCTTCCATTGGATTTGCTTTTCTTTTCTGCTTTTCTTTCCGCTGGGGCGTCTTAATTTTCCTCTGTGCTCTCTGTGTCTCCGTGGTTAATCTTACTCCTTGCTTAGCTCCGATAGTACCCTTTATGGGTGTAAGATGATAGCCTGCGACTTCAGTCGCACGTAATGCGTCGGAGATCCATTGGGCGGCGGGTGGGTTTAGATCACCTGACCCTTCGATACAATTTCCATTAACCAAGCAAGGAGCTTTTCGGAAATCACTCAGGGTGACAGTAGTATAGTAAATGACAGCAATGCCGGATCACTCAGAAAGACAATTTCAATGTCAGGCTATCATATTTCATACCCCTGCGGGGCATTATAAAAGGGCGACCACCGGTCGCCCCTACATTGCATTTTTTTATCCGTTTAATTTTATTTTTCCGCCAAATCCGTTTTCTATTCCTACCTGCTATTTCTTCCGCTGGAGCGTCTTAATTTTCCTCTGTGCCCTCTGTGTCTCCGTGGTTATTTATCTTTTTTCATCTTTAATAATTCATCTCTCTTACTGCCCGATTATAATCTTCCACATTTCTGTTATGCTCATCAACCAACTGATTAAATCTATCTACTTCCCTGCTGTACTCATCAAAGATCATGTCATAATCTTCAGCAGAAAACTCCACATACTGGCTTCCCATCGCATTAAGAGTTGAATTTAGTTGATTGAGTCGTGTTCTCTGTCTTTCGATCTCCATTTGCTGCCTGTCAACGAGAACCGCTAAACCTTGCAATTCACTCTCTAATCGATAGGTTTCAATGATTCCATAATAAACTGCTCCGTCATCCAGCTTGTGTAATTCAGCTAGAGAAAAATTAAGAGGTGTTAATCCCTCAATGCTATCTTCTGTAATATAAAGAGAACTGGCTTGCAGATCTTGAGAGAGAAATATATTTGTTATCCCGATCCTTATCGGTGCGGTAGTTTCAACATAGCAGTAACCTGTATTATAAATGGAGTAACTGGGGGGACATCTCACCCCTAACCCGACATGACCAACTCCGGTCTCCATTGCTTCTCCATCAAAAGAAAAAATAGCTGTGCCATATCCCATCTCTTCTGCTATAGCTGCGGCTAAAACCGTCTTATCAGAACAGACACCCTTTTGATCATATAGTGTTATATATGGATGACGTGGGAGAAGATCCATTCTTAGTTGATCATCATTTTCTTGGGCATACGTTGTAACTTCCGTTGCCTTGGTAACATCATAAGGGATATCCTGCACGAAACGCATGGCAAATTCCAGTGTCTGGTCGGCATTAAATCCCTCTCCCACCGCTATTGTCTGCAGTGATTGTACGATACTGGCAATTGTTTCGTTTGTTTCATGGATCTCTTTAATAAATTGATAATACTCTCCCTGGGTTCTTATATTAGGGAACTGCTCCGAATAAGCTTGATAGTATTCATAATAACTTTGGTAAAGGGTCTCATTTATCGTATAAGCTTTATTTAAAAAGGTAATTTTATACTCTACTTCTCTCGGTCCTAACGCCTCAGGGAAGATCAGTTCTTTTTCCGGTTTAGGCCCTATATAACCAAGTGCGGTCATAATTATCAGATACATGACCAGAATTGCTATTAATATCGTCAATGCTCCCCGTATAGTTAATCTCATCATCTTCTCCTTTTTTTGTCATGTCGAGCAAAGTCGAGACATCTCATTTTGTTTGCAATCTCTTCCCAATGAACCTGCTTCTCCTTCCTCTGGTTTTTTCTCAGATCACACATAACTAATCACAGATCACGGTTTTTTTTGCTTCCGCTGGTGCGTCTAAATTTTTCTCTGTGTCCTCTGTTTCTCCGTGGTTAATCTTTTACCTTGCTCTGTATCCAATGGACTTGCTTCCCTTCCTCTGGTATCACTAATAACTAGTAGCTAATAACTCTTCTCATTTTGCTTGCTCTGCTTCCGCTGGGGCATCAGTGTTCATCTTTTTTTTTAATCAGTGTGCATTCGTGGTCCAATTCATTCTTTTGATAAAACTACGATCTTTCTCTCAATATATATCCGAAACTGAACATCAAGACCCGATTTTTTGCTTTTTGCGGCACATTTTCCAGTATTTCGCTCAAACCGAGATTATATCGGACGCCGATCAGAATCTGTTCGGAAAGCAGCGGAAACATTACATCGGCACCAAAATTAAGAGAATACTCAATATCTTTGACGTTCTTTCTGATATCATCGGTTCCGGAAAAGATCTCACCACCCCAATCTTCGGTATATTCTCTTTTGGCATCTATCAACATCGCAATAGAAGGACCTATGTACGGCTGTAAACGAAACTTGTCTTTTCTGTAATTATACTTGAAAAGCAGAGGCATTTCCAGATAATGAAAGGTATAGGTCTGAGATACTATTACATCACCATCCCAAAACGGGAAACTGTACTCATTTTTAGCACCTTTAAGGTTATAGATCAGCTCTAAATGAAAGATTATATTATCCATCAGCGGATACATTTCAAATGCACCTGAGTGATAACCTGTCAGAGGGGTAACATCTCCCAGGTCCTTACCTGTAATATTGGCTCTGTTGATCCCGAGTTTCAATCCCTGTTGCTTTTGACCGAAAACCAAGCTAACAGAGAAGATAAGCAAAATAACGAAAAACAATCTTCTCTTCACAGCTACCTCCATACATTCAAGTTATCTGTGCAATTAACTTGTTTTTTTCAAATCTTTCTGCAAGCTTTTTTTAACAATTTGAGGATTTTTTGTTGTTTATCACTCTAATAGACCTTATCAACTGTTCTGTTCTTAGCATTATCTATTTCTTCTTTTTCCCATGAAAATGGGCGACCACCAGTCGCCCCTACATTGTATTTCTTATTCGTTTGATTCTATTTTTTTCCGTCAAATCCGCGTTCTATTCCTGCCTGCTTTACTACCAATTGACTTACTATACTTCCTCCTGATTTTTCTACCTACTACTTACTTTTTTCGCTCCCTTTCTTAGTCTCTCCCTCTCTCTGTCGGTTTTTTCCTTCCGCTGGGGCATCTCAATCTTTTCTCCGTGCTCTCTGTGTCTCCGTGGTTATTTATCTCTTCGAAGCTATCCTCCCAATGGACTTGCTCTCCTTACTTATTTAAAGAAAAACTGCAAGCCACCCATAAACCGGAACTGTGTCCATTCATTATCACCACCGACATCTCCGCCATATTCACCGATACCAAATCTATAATTAACACCCAAATCAACATACAACATCTCAACCACAGGTATCAGATGTCCCGCTTTGAGTTCCAGATAGCTTGCTGACCATTTGTAAGCACTGCTGCTCTTGAATTCATATCTGTAACCCTGCTGCAAAAAGGCAGCACCGGCATAGAATCTATCAATAAAATACCTGCCACCGATCCCCAACAAAAATGTTGTTTCTCCGTGATCGCCTTGTTTGACATGATTCAATTCGAAGATCACATCTCCTACCAGATTCTCCATCACGAAATACCCGAATTGCGGTTTAAATGAAAATTCTGTATGAGAATCGGCATCCTCATTTAATTTTGATACAGCATAGGATAGGCTGCCGCCAACATTGATCGTCCCTTCCTGAAAAGCACTGAGACCTCCTAAGATCAGCAAGGTTATGATGATTAAGAATCCTTTTTTCATTTTAGTCCTCCAAGATAATTGCTAAGTATTCATGTTCTTTTCAATAATGTACTATAATCACTTAGAATTATCAGTACCAAAAACTACCTGTCAAGCTAAACAATCGCCAAAGCACATTTACCCGGTTTTGTGTTTATACTTCTTTCATCTTGCTTGGCTCCGATAGCACCCTGAAGGGGTGCCATATCATAGCCTGCGACTTCAGTCGCAGGTAATGGAGCTCTGCTCCAATTGGGCGGTGGGCGGGTTTAGTTTAGATCACCTGACCCTTCGATACGATCCGGCAAAAGAGCCGGATCACTCAGGGTGACAGGTGAGAGTTTGATCAACCTGTTCCCAGACATTAAAATGTCTGGCTATCTTATTTCATACCCCTTTCGGGGCATTTTATCTTCCTAATTCCTAAAACCTAGCTTTGTTCTCCTTGCTTGGCTCCGATAGCACCCTGAAGGGGTGCAATATCATAGCCTGCGACTTCAGTCGCAGGTAATGGAGCTCTGCTCCAATTGGGCGGTGGGCGGGTTTAGATCATCATTATTCCAGACATTGAAATGTCTGGCTATCATATTTCATACCCCTTTCGGGGCATGATAAATCCTCTTTTATTGCTTGCTTCCCTTCCGCTGGGGCATCTGTGTTCATCCTTTTTTAATCTGTGTAAATCCGTGGTTAATGCTTGCTTCTCCTCCAATGGACTTGCTTCTCCTTCCTCCGGTTTTTTCTACCTACTACATACTATTACTACTTACTTCTTTCGCTCCCTCTCTTAGTCTCTCCCTCTCTCTGTCGATTTTTGTCATTCTTCTGAGGCATCTGTGTTCTTTGCTTACTTTATCTCCACCGGAGCCACAGGTTTAAACGGGTTTTTTCTGACTGCCAGCGAGAAGAGATAGGGATATGTTCTCTTGAGGTGCTTGATGTATTCCATCCATTCCAAAGTCAGCAATTGATATACCCTGTTTGCATCTTCAGTCAGATGCTCAATTTCTGTCTCCGGCAGTTCGATCAATTCCTTTTTGTGATCCAATTCTTCTGTCAAATGAAACACCGACCAGATCAGGTTCGTGAAAGCTTCGTTCTCAATAAGATTCTCATTCATCAGCAGATCAAGAATAAATCCCTTTCTTTCCAATAAAAGATCCCTCAATTCTACAAAGTAATTCTTGCTTCCCTTGATCTCATAGTCATGTTTTCTTGCTCTGTCCCTGAGATTAAGAAATTCCTGTTCAGACCAATCATCCGGCAATTCAAGAGCTCTTATGATCTGTTCCGATCTCCTGTCAAAGCGGGAGAGCATTCTTAACAGATCAGTTCCCATTTCACTGAAGAATGCTCCGATCAGCATATTGAGTTTGTTTCTTCTCCCCTTTATTTCTCTGTGGTGCAGCAGTCGGTGGATGATCAGCATCACCAGCAATACTTCAAAGAAGACGAAAGCAAGGTCACCAAAAAAAAAGATCATGATATGATGCGGATCACGGAATATAACGAAATGAATGTAATATACAGTTACTGTCAGTGCTATAAGGACAATACCCAAAATTATCTGCCAGTTGAACACCTGCTTCATAATTTCCTCCCTTCCGGTATTCTTTTCACGGCTGAGTGACAAGATCGTTTCTTCCCCATTTATAAATATGATCATTGATCAGTCAAGTTGTAATGATCATCTCTGAAGGTTAATGAGAACGACCGGATAATTTTTTCTTGCCCGATTAGTTAGGAATTTGATAATATAAAACTGTCATTCACCTGAACGGGGATTTATGGCAAAGTTCTGAGTATGATCGGAGAGATTAATGCCTCGGTTGAGAAAAGGGGATCGGGTATCAGATACGCTGATACCGAATTGGGGAAAAGGAATTGTCTTGAACGAAAACACCGACCAAGAGCTCATCATCTTCTTCGTCTGGGGTGGCAGGAAAAGCTATGACCCCGAAGCTGAAGGACTTGTTCTCATAAGCGGTACCAAATCCCGTAACCCGATACTTGATCTGATCGAGAAAGATTATCTGAACAATGACTATCTGATCAAGAAACATCGTTATGTCCATCACAATGTTTATGTTATAGAATTGAACAAGAAAGTGCTCAATGAAACCGGTTTTTTACACGCCAATCCGGGTCGCGATCCCTTAAAGCCCTCTGTTTATGTCGGCATGACCGGATTATCTCCCGAAGAAAGGTTCAAAAACCACAAAGAGGGGTACAAGTCTTCCCGCTATCCCCACAAATACGGGCAAAGACTTCTTTATCGTCTCTTTAAGGATTTCAATCCCATGCCTTATGAGCTGGCCAGATTGATCGAGCCGGAACTCGCTTCTCATCTCCGCTCCAAAGGATATGCCGTCTGGCAAAATTGATTCCTGATCTCAAGAGGGCAATTTAATGTTATACCATAAATTAAATGGAAGAAGATTCCAGTAATTGATTAAGACAACTATAAGGACTATTAGCCATCCTCACCTTTAAACGACAGATTATCAAAGGTCCAAGATAGGGTCCATGTTGTGATCATGTAGGGGTCCAAGTTAAAGCCCAAGCCCAAGTTGAAGCCCAAGCCCAAGCCAAATTGTTGGATTGCTGATCTTATTGCAGAATAGCAGAAAAATACGATCTTAGCGTTATCAATAAGCTCGGAAAGGGTGTCGATGTATCATATCCGGATACTTATTTTTGGTATCTGATCGCTTTATCGAATCTGCCGGGATTTAATAAAGTTGATAACCTGAGTTTTTCAGTTCAGATTTTGCTCTGATTTCGCTGGATCTTATGGATGCTTCTTTTATTGCCTCTCTTTTCTGTTCTTCATTGAGAGCATTCTCTACCATCATAAAATTTCTCATAAATGTATCATCATTACCGAAAGCTCTTTGTGCCAGCAAAAACCAAACAAATGATTCACGAAGATCATGATCAACACCTACTCCGTTTGCATAACACATTGCCAGAACATATTGCCCTTGTTCATAATCCTGTTCGGCAGCTAATCTATAAAACTCCGCGGCTTTCTCGTGATTTACCTCAACACCCTCGCCATTAGAAAAACAAACACCCAAGCGTACTTGAGCTTTAGGGTGCCCATGAACAGCTGCATAATGGAAAAAACTTGCAGCTCTTTCAAGGTTTTTTTCCTCTCCTTCGCCGGTATAATACATGTGCCCTAACCAAAAGATACTACCTGGATCACCTTTTTCGGCAGCAAAACCGAACCATTTTTTTGCCTCTTCGTAATCCTTTTCAACACCTTCTCCATGATAATAACAATATCCGAGGCTATATTGACTATCTAAATCACCCCTATGTGCTGCTACCTGAAAGTATTGTACTGACAGAGTAGCATTCTTTTCCACTCCATTACCATTAGCATAGATAGAACCAAGACAATACGTAGCATCTAAATTACCATTTTTTACTGCTAACTTAAACCATCTCAAAGCTTCATCATAACTCTGTTCAACCATTTTCCCATGAAAGTAACAGTCTCCCAACCAGAATTGAGCTTGATCATGGCCTTGATGAGCAGACTGCACGAACCATTTGTTAGCTTCGGAAAAATCTTGCTGTACTTTATCACCGTGAAGATAACACATCCCAACCTTAAAAGATGCATCCTTATCTCCCTTTAATGCCTCTGATTTCAAATAATCAATTGAATCTCTATCCATTTATATATCTCTCTTGCACTCTCTTCATTTGAAAGATTTATACTATAACTTTATACTTTCTGTCAAATGGTTTTGTCTTTCGAGTTGACAAGAACTGTTTGAATCGCTTTTTTACATGGGGAACAAGATATGAGGATTATCATTTTAATTGCTGCTGATGCCGAGTGGAAAGCGACGAAAGAAATTTTGGATGTAAAGGAGAGGGTCTCGATATCTCCTTATGGTGAGTGGTTTAAAACAAAATTGCATGGAATGATTGAAGGGGTAATCTTTCAAACCGGATGTGGGAAAGTTGCTTCAGCTGGAGCCACACAACATGCTATAGATAAATGGAGACCTGATCTGATCATTAATCTCGGCACCTGCGGAGGGATCAAGGGGCAAATAAAGCAGGGGCAGATTATTCTGGTAAACAAAACAATTATCTATGATATTATAGAAGAAGAGGGACAAACTACAGAAACTAAAGACAGATATATCACCGATATCGAAATAGACTGGATCATGCCGTATCTTCCAAAGAGTGTAATGCCTTTTACAATGCTTACAGCTGATAGAGACCTGATAAGTAACGAAATTGATACCCTGATTGAGAAATATAATGCCCGGGTGGTAGATTGGGAATCGGGATCGATTGCATACATTGCCCGTCGGAATAATATAAAATGCCTTATTATTAGAGGTGTAAGTGATCTGGTAAGTAAGACAGAACACCAAATATACGGAAATGATAAATTATTTGAGCAACTGGCTTTAAGAACAATGAAGAAGCTCTTTCAGCTTTTAACGGAGATTATTACAGATATAAGCAGATTATGATAATCAACTCTTTTTTGACTTTTTAGGAGAAATTTCGGCAAAGCCTGATCCCAACCGGGAGGATATCATCTGGCAAACTACTCCACCGGAAGAAAACAGTGCACCATGAAGCTTCATGATTCATGGTCCCTCCACGGAGTACTCTTTTTGAACCGCTAATGACACCATCAGGATCTTTCTTTGAACCTGTAGGATATCTAGCAAACTTGTCCCAACACCATTCCCAATAAAATCCGCTCATATCATAGATTCCGAGCTCATTCGGGTTCTTCTCTCCCACCCGGTGCATTTTCTTTTTATCAATATCTTTGTTGATACACCAACCTACTTTTTCTAAGTTATTGCTACCCGAATATATATAACCTCTGGATTTGTTGCCCCCTCGGGCAGCAAATTCCCACTCTGCTTCTGTAGGTAATCTGTAACCGTTGCAATTCGGATTAACATCGACAGAGGTTCTCATGATACCATAACCGTCCAAATCATTAGAATGAGAATATACTTTTCTAATGTTGTATACACATCCCAGTCCCTCTTTTTTACTCAGTTCATTACAGAACTCAATCGCTTGATACCATTGGATAAATACTTCCGGATAATCATTGCCAAAAAATATGTTGTCGCTCGATCCCATGACTTCAAGCCAATCTTTTTGGGTTACAAGGAATTTGCCGATGTAAAAGCTCTCAACACTGACAGTATGAACCGGAATAGCCCAATCTCGGGGTTTTCCCATTTCACTACCCATTTTAAATGTCCCGCCTTCGACCAAAACCATATCTTTACCGGAAAAACTTTCATTCATTGTCAGGTTCTCTCATCTATGCTAAGAAACGTTTTTTCACTGGTTCATCTTCGGCAATAGATCTTATGCTGCCTTGTTCTTGTGATGGCAGAATGCATGATATGATTAATGTCACAAACATAATGGTCAAGAGATCAGATGTCGAAATAAAGGTCTTTGAGAAGTTCTTTAGATTCCTCATGTCCCTGTTCAGCTGTTTTTTGAAACCACTCATGAGCTTTTTTATGGTTAACCGGAACCCCATCTCCGGCATAGTAACACCAGGCAACTGAGAATTGGGCAGACATATTTCCCTGTTCTGCAGCTAAGAGCATCAATCTAAACCCTTCTGAAGGATTTTTTTCAACTCCATACCCCTCCATAAAACAATAAGCCAACATGCCCAAAGCGTAAATGTCTTCCTTTTGTACTGCCAGAGAGAGCAGATTCACTCCCTCTTGATAATCTTGCTCTACACCGACACCTTTAATATAGCACTCTCCCAGCTTGTATAGCGCTCTTGCATTCCCTTCCTCAGATAAGCTTCGTAGTATTTCTATTCCCTTTCTCAGATCTTTTTCTACAATGCAACCTTCCAGATAGTATATTCCTATGTTATATCGTGCTTCAACATTGCCGGCATCGGCAGAGAGTTTGGTCCATTTATATGCCTCTTCATAATTCACTATAGTACCGACTCCCATATAATAAAATGCACCCAGATGGCTCATCGCTTCTACAGTTCCGGCTTCTGCGGCTGATTTAAAATAGTTAAATGCCTTTTCCGGATCTCTTTCTAACAGTATCCCCTCATGGTATATCACGCCCAGTTTACACTGAGCTTCCGGATCGCCATTTTCTGCCATATCGATCAATTTTTCTAGATCCATCAATAGATACTCCCGATAGTTGTTATTTTAATAATCATCATCAACTTATTGTTTCGAACTTTTTTTACACAACAAAGTACTGTTTCTTACCAAAGAAACTGCTGATTTCAAACCAGAATGTCGTATCGTAAGTGATCATTTTTGCTTGTCTCTTCCTTTCGTGTTCTTCTCTATCGAATCCCATGGTTTCGTATCCATTCTTCCCTTCGTATTCAGCTTTCAGCTCTTCCCAGTCTTCAGTCGGAAACGCAGTGACCCTGAATTCGAGCAGATCATATTTTTTCTCTTTAACAGAAATCAATTCTTGTTCTTTAAGTTTCCACCTTATCTCCGAATAACGATCATTTTCCTTTCGCTGAAAAATGAGCTCCTCATATATTCTTCTTTCTGCGAAACGGTATTCTATCTCTACTCCGTTAAAAAGATAATCCGGAGTTACCAGCGGATCGTTCATATTAATAATGACTGCATCCTCCTGAGTATAACCCCATCCACCCTCTATGGGTAATATTCCCATCTTCCAGAAGTGCATGTTTACCAGGTATCTCGGGGCTATCTCTGTTTCTATTCGTGGTGTTTGAATAACTATCGGCATTCTCCATACCTCCTAACATTTTTATCTGTAGTTATATTAGTGGCTTCATAGAAAACTCTTCAACATTTCCTAAAGACACTTTGATCCTTTCATATATATCCGTTCCACAGATAGAATAGAATATCATAACTTCTCCAGAAATTACTAATGAGTTATTCACCTGTATTTGTCATTGATAATCCAAAGCGAATGTATTTAATTCCATATTACGATTAATAATCACAAATCTATATATTTTCAAGACGTTTAATTTCGTCGATAATATCTTGGATGGCTTCGGTATTGTATATCATCTTCTTTCCAGATGAGCTTTTTGTTGAGAACACAAAAAATACCTTTCCACCAAAATCTTTTTCAAACCTCTCATGATTTGCTGTATGCATTTCTATCCATTGATATTGATTCAAAGATTGTCCTGAAGAAATCGGTTTTATCTGTAGTCCAATATAATTATTTTTTACTTTTATGAAAAAATCAACACTGTAAGGCCTGTCCCATTTATCTGGTGCCGGGTCAATATTTCTGCTTATTAAATTCTCTAATTGACCGTATACTGTTTCTATCTCCGACTTATATCCTTCATAAGTTCGATTTAAAACAAGGTTGTAAGCATAATCAATACATTCTTCTTCTGTAATGCTGTCTAATTCTTTTTGTACTACTTCTGTAAGCTTAATGTATAGAGTCTGTCCTAATCCAACAATGTATTCTCGTGTGATTTTAATGCCATTTTTTTTATTCTGTATAGCATTAGAAAAATAGTAATCAACCCACTCCTCGTACGTTTTAGGAGCACACGATCTAATTATTTCTGAGGTACATCCAACACTATATGATTTATTTAATCCCCATCTATTCATTACATAATTCAGTAGTGTTTCACGTTTGAATTTTATATTATATCCTTCAACACTACTTATCCATTCTTTCTTCATTTTACCTCCCAGATAAATAAGAGCAAAGTTTAGGTACACCATACTTTTCTCGCCATTTTTTTTCTATGTAGTCCATATATATGCTTCTTAGTTTTACTATATAATAGACCTTATAAGTGAATTTCCTATGTTTACTTTCAGTTACATTAATGCCATTTCTGAAGTAAACATCACCTGTTGTGATACTATTTACATAATCTTTTTCGTCTTGAGTTAAATTCGGGAGACTTAATAACTCTTCGATACTCCTGATCCGGTGTTCGTCGATATATGGCACTTTTCCTTTGCTATTTGAAGATAACGCTTTCTTTCTATGAGATCGTGTATCACCAGGATATATATCAACACTAATAGCTGACCAAGTAGAATCAATCTGCGAAAATAAATGACGGGCTATTCTGACTCGTATATTATCTTTAGCTATACCGTTGTATATAAATTCGCCACTATTATATCGAGGTGGTATGGGATTTTTATGAAATGAATGCACTATTTGTTCATTGGTCCAAATCCAATAACATCCTCCACCATCAGGTATCAAACTTAAATCCGTATTCTTTTTAATCGTAAGATTATCAACATTCTTTAAAGTATCATCAGGAATTTCAATTAGCTCAATTCCTTTAAGAAATAGTACTTCCTGATTTAACCAGTGATCATTTGCCAAACTGGTTCTCCAAGGCGATAAATCTTTCTCTATACTTGTAATCCATTCCTCTGTCGACTTTCACCAAGCCGTGTTTTATCAGATGAGCATTTATAAATGTTTTGTTTTCAAGATAAATATAACAAAGCAAATTATTCTCTTCATCGTATTTGGTGTCATCATATTTAAGAAACACTCTCTTACCTCGAGTTTT